>JALYRN010001150.1 GCA_030855295.1 Myxococcota bacterium
CGACCGAGCCGCATCGTGATCCAGAGGGCGCCGAGCGCGACGAGCAGCCACGGCGCCAGAGCGACGTGGTGCGGCGGATGGAGCGCGCAGAGATGCGCATGGTGATCGCCGTGCGCGCCGCAGTGATCGATCGCCGGCCACACCAGTGCCGCGAACGAGGGCGCCAGGGCGAGCGTGAGCGCCACCGCAGGGAGCACCCACGGAAGCGCGAGCGCTGCCTCGAGCACGATGACCTGTGCCGAGGGCGGGAGCCGATCGATCGCGGGCCGCACGCCGCGCCGAGCGACGTGGACCGCGACGAGCGCAGCGAGCGCGACGAGCCCTGCGCCGAGCGCCACCAGCTGTGCGAGCGCGATCATCGGCGCGCTCGCTCGCGACGCTTCGCCGCGACCAGCGCCTCGAGCTTGGCGAGCTGCTCGTCGCCAGCACGCGCGGTCAGGTCGACGAAGGCCGCGATCATCGCGTCCTTGCGACCCCCGAGCACCTGCTCGACCGTGTGGTCCAGGGCCGCGCGCTCGAAGCCATCGCGGTCGATCGCCGGCACGTACACGTGGGCGTGGCTCACCTTCTCCCGGCGCAGCAGCCGCTTCTCGTAGAGTCTCTTCAGCGTCGACTGGATCGTGTTGAGCGTGATCCCACGCCGCCGCCCGATCGCAGCATGCACGTCCTTCGCATCGCCACGGCGGGCGACCCAGAGGTGCTCGAGCACCGCGCGCTCGAGCTCGCCGAGCAGGTGAGGATCGGGGGACGGTGCCACGGCGATAGCTGTAGCACCGATCGCCGCTCGGTCTTTCGAGCTCGCCCCCGCCGCCGCGCGGCGCGCCGATCGGTTCGTCCCTCCGCAGTGAGCGCGCGTCGCCTCGATCAGTCGCGCGAGTCGCGGCGCGCTGCGGGCCCGACGAGCCCGAACGCCGCGCCCTGCGGGTCCTCGCACGGCGCGAGCCGGGTGCCGTTCGGGAGCGCGATGACGTCCATCGCCGTTCCGCCCTGCGCGCGGACGCGGGCAGTCGCGCTCTCGATGTCGGCGACCGGGAGATGGAGATAGAAGGCCCAATGCGGATGGACCCCCGGCCAGCGCGCAGTGTTCGCCATGCTCCCGACCGGCGTGCCGCCCGCGGCCCACGAGAACACGCGATGGCCTCCGGGCGGATCGGGCACGTCGATGGTGTCGAGGTGCGTCCACCCGAAGAGCTCCGAGTAGAGCTTCCACGCCGTGTCGAGATCGCTCGTGTGGAGCTGGTGCCACGCGACGGGTCGATCGCTCGCAGGCGCTGCGCCGGAGCGGATCGCGATCACCGCGCCCGAGGGATCGCGGAGGGTCGCGAACCGAACGTGGTCGCTCGCGTCGACCGTCGGGCCGAGCCTCGTGCTCCCGCGCTCGACGAGGCGCGCGACCGCGCTCTCCACGTCGTCCACCGCGAGCTGACCGAGCCAGTGCGCGGGCGCGCCGTTGGCGCGGGCGCGCTCGTGCAGCGGCCACGCCTCGAGCGCCGACTCGGCAGACGATCCGGAAGGGAGCGCGAGGCCGATCGCGTCGGCATAGAACGTCCGCGCCGACTCGAGATCGGTGGTCCTGAGCACGTATCGGATGAACACGCCGCCGAGCATCTCGGCGGGAGCCACGCGGATCAAGCTCGTGATCGTCGTGAGTTGTACGTACGGCGTAAGCATGGCAGGAGCTACTTACGGCGTACGTACGAAGGACGCGAGATGACGAAGACGACCGCGAGGAGAGCGCCGAGGCGCGCGCCGCTGACCCAGGAGAAGGTGCTGCGCGCGGCGCTGCGGATGGCCGACGAGGACGGCCTCGATGCGCTCTCGATGCGCAAGCTCGCGCAGAGGCTGAAGGTCGAGGCGATGTCGCTCTACAACCACGTCGCGAACAAGGAGGCGATCCTCGATGGGCTCGTGGAGCTCGTCGTGGGCGAGATCGACCTGCCCTCGCCCGGCGGCGAGTGGAAGATTGCGATGCGACGCCGGGCGATCTCGGCGCACGCGGTGCTGATGCGACATCCGTGGGCGACGATGCTCTTCGTGTCGCGCGCGAACATCGGACCGAACATGCTGCGCTACGTCGATGCGACGATCGGGTGCCTGCGCGCCGCCGGCTTCTCGTACCCGATGGCGGATCACGCGTGGACGGCGCTCGACGCGTACGTCTACGGGTTCACGCAGCAGAAGCTCAGCTTCCCGTTCGAGCCCGCCGAGTACGCCGCGATGGCGGAGCAGTTCCTGCCGCTGATTCCCATCGAGCAGTTCCCCCACCTCCGCGGGATGTCCGAGGAGATCATCGCGGGACGCCACGACGGCGTGCACCAGCTCGAGCTCGGCCTCGAGCTGCTCCTCGACGGCCTCGAGAAGATGCGTCGCTCGAAGACCCGCTGAAAGGCTGTCCCAAAACCCCCGCGGCGGAGCCGCGGGGGGGGGGGGGGG
>JALYRN010000270.1 GCA_030855295.1 Myxococcota bacterium
CACCCGTCGCGAGCCCGCCGGCGCCGCCGCCGAACGAGCCTCCCTGCGAGCAGGGCCCGGAGCCGACCACGCCCACGCCGCCCGGCGCCCCCGTGCCGCCCAGGCCTGGTCCGCCGCACTCGGCGACCATGTCGTCGAAGTCGACGCCGGGCGCGGTCGGCGTGCCGCTCGCGCCTCCGCCGCCGGAGTCCGAGATCGGATAGCTCGCGCTCCCCGCTCCGCCGCGTGATCCCGACACGTCGATCGTGCCGGCGATCGTGACGTCGCCGCTCGCGCGCAGCTCGAGCACGCCGCTGCCCGACGTCGTCACGAGCACGCCCTCGGGGATCGTGATCGTCGTGTAGTGGTGGACGCCGGGCGAGAGCACCACCGTGCCGGCGGTCGCGTCCGGCGCGAACGCGCCCTCGGCGCCGTCGCTCGGCGAGGCGGGCGTCTCGCACGAGCGATCGATGCAGATCTCGCCGGCGGTGCCGCAGGCCATGCCGCACATCCCGCAGTTCAGCGGGTCGCGGCCGATCACGACCTCGCAGCCGTCCGTGATGTCGCCGTCGCAGTTCTCGTAGCCGGCGTTGCAGTCCGCGACGCACGCACCGAGGCGGCAGTCGCGCGTCGCGTTGGGCCGGTTCGAGCACACGCGGCCGCAGGTGCCGCAGTGGAAGATGTCCGAGTAGATGTCCGACTCGCAGCCGTCGCTCGTCAGACCGTTGCAGTCGCCGTAGCCGTCCTCGCACGCGAGCGTGCAGCGGCCGACGGTGCAGGCCGCCAGCGCGCGCGTACCTCCCGGACACGCCGTGCCGCAGGCGCCGCAGTTCGCGGCGTCGGTCGCGATCGAGATCTCGCAGCCGTCCGGGACGGTCGCGTTGCAGTCGCGCCAACCCCTCCCGCACTCGTCGATCGCGCAGCTGCCCATGCTGCACTCGCCGATCGCGTGCTCGAGGAAGCACAGGCCGTTCGAGCTCTCGTCGGTGGTGCCGTCGCAGTCGTCGTCGATTCCGTTGCACGTCTCGCGCTGCGCCGGGTTGCGAGCGCCGTCGGTGTCGTCGCAGTCGCCGTCGCGTGGCGCGCGTCCGCCGATCGGCTCGCACGAGCGCATCGGCTCCCCGCTCCCGGAGCCGTAGCCGTCGCCGTCGTCGTCGACGTACCAGCTCGTCATGCGGCACACGTCGTCCGCGATGGCGTCGCAGTCGTTGTCGACTCCGTCGAGGATCTCGGGGGCGCCAGGGCGCACGTCGGGGTTCCGGTCGTCGCAGTCGGCGAGCACGGGATCCTCCGCGCACTCGACGTCGGGGCGGCCGTCGTGATCGTCGTCCTCGTAGTCGCCGCGAGCGACGCGGAAGTCCGCCCGACCGTTGCAGTCGTCGTCGCGCGCGTTGCAGAGCTCGGCGGCCGCCGGGTGCACGGTCGCGTCGCCGTCGTCGCAGTCGAGGCCGATCAGGACGTGGCCCGCGGGCGGCGCGCACGCGCTCGTCGTCGCCATGGGATCGCCGAAGCCGTCGCCATCGCCGTCGCGGTACCAGGTCAGCGACGCGGTCGCCTCGTCGACGGTCCCGTCACAGTCGTCGTCGAGGCCGTTGCAGGCCTCGCCCTGCGAGCCGTGCCGCTGCGCGCTGGTGTCGTCGCAGTCGTCGTCGACCGCCGAGAAGCGCGCGTCGCCGGGGCACGCGAAGATCGGCGAGGCGGGATCGCCGTGGAGGTCGCCGTCGGCGTCGACGAACCCGCGCACCTCGACGCGCTCGTCGATCGCGCCGTCGCAGTCGTTGTCGAACCCGTCGCAGACCTCGCTCGAGACGGGCCCGACGCTGCGCTCGAGGTCGTTGCAGTCCTCGCCGCACGCGAGGACACCGTCGCCGCGATCGTTGCAGCACGAGTCGTCCGCGAATCCGTCGCCGTCTCGATCGCGCGCGCCGGTCGTCGTCGGATCGCAGTCCTCGTCGACGTGCATCTCGTCGCAGATCTCGATCGCGAGCGGGCTCACGCCGGGATCGGAGTCGTCGCAGTCGTCGCCGCCGCAGTCGATCGCGAGGGACCCGTCGCCGTCCGCATCCTCGGCGGTCGCGCAGATCGTCACGCAGCGCGCCTCCGGCTCGTCGCAGCGCTGGCCCTCGATGCAGGGCGCGCTCGAGGCGACGCAGCCGAGCGCGTTCGCGCCTGCGGTGCCGGGCGCGCATCGCTCCGCGCCGTTGCAGAAGACGCCGTCGGTGCACTCGTCGTCGGACGCGCAGCGCGAAGCCGCGTCCGCTCCGCCCGCATCCGTGCCTGGAGCCTCCGATGGACCGCACGCGACGAGCGTGAGCAGGACGCTGACTGCGAGCGCCGCGCGTGTGCCGACGTGAGCGGAAATATGCGCCATGGGCGTAGACGATACACGACTTCCGCGACGGGATGGCGCCGCCGCCACGATTGACTCGGCCGGCACGCGCGGCTACGTCGCGGCCGGTGCATGGGGCGCACCGCCCAGAGCGGGCGAGAGGAGAAGACATGCTCGAGATCACCGGCATCATCGCGCGCGAGATCCTGGACTCCCGCGGAAACCCGACGCTCGAGGTCGAGGTGGAGATCGAGGAGGGCGTCGTCGGGCGCGCCGCGGTGCCCTCGGGCGCCTCGACCGGTGAGCACGAGGCGATCGAGCTGCGCGACGGCGACGCCGGCCGCTACCTCGGCAAGGGCGTGCGCAAGGCGGTCGAGAACGTGATGGAGCGGATCGCGCCGGAGGTGCTCGGCCGCGACGCGCTCGATCAGCACGGCATCGATCAGCGCATGCTCGATCTCGACGGCACGCCGAACAAGGCGAAGCTCGGCGCCAACGCGATCCTCGGCGTATCGATGGCGGTCGCGCGCGCCGCGGCCGACGCATCGGGCTTCCCGCTCTACCGCTACCTCGGCGGCGCGCAGGCCACGACGCTCCCGGTGCCGCTGATGAACATCATCAACGGCGGCGCGCACGCGGACAACGGCCTCGAGATCCAGGAGTTCATGATCGTGCCGCACGGCGCGCCCTCGTTCCGCGAGGCGCTCCGCTCGGGCACCGAGGTGTTCCATCACCTCAAGGCGATCCTCAAGAAGCAGGGGCTCGCGACGAGCGTCGGCGACGAGGGCGGGTTCGCGCCGCGGCTCGAGAACAACGAGGCCGCGCTCGCCGTGATCCTGCAGGCGATCGAGAAGGCGGGCTACGCCGCGGGCAAGGACCTCTCGCTCGCGCTCGACTGCGCGGCGAGCGAGTTCTACGACAAGAAGAAGAAGGTCTACACCTTCGACAAGAAGGAGATCGACGGCGCGACGCTGATCGACACCTACGCGAAGCTCAGCGAGAAGTACCCGATCATCTCGATCGAGGACGGCTGCGCCGAGGACGACTGGGACACCTGGAAGAAGCTGACCGAGCGGGTCGGCGATCGGGTGCAGCTCGTCGGCGACGACCTCTTCGTCACCAACGTCACCCGCCTGCAGCGCGGGATCGACGCCGGCATCGCCAATGCGATCCTGATCAAGGTCAACCAGATCGGCACCGTCAGCGAGACGCTCGACGCCATCCGCCTCGGCGCGCAGCACGGCTACTCGTCGATCATCTCGCACCGCAGCGGCGAGACCGAGGACACGTTCATCGCGGACCTCGCGGTCGCGACCGGCGCCGGGCAGATCAAGACCGGCTCGGCGTCGCGCTCGGATCGGATCGCCAAGTACAACCAGCTGCTCCGCATCGAGGAGATGCTCGGCAGCGCGGCGCGCTTCGCCGGCCGCTCGACCATCCGCGCGCGATAGCCGACAGGCGTGGTCGCGCCGTGGGGCCCGACCGGATTTCACACGGAGCGGCGGGAGCGGATCAGATCGAGCAGCGGCTCGATTCCCTCCCGCCGATCGAGCGGCGTCGCCGGCGCGCCTCGCTCGACGAGCGCGCGCAGCAGCGCGGCGCCGTACGGGAGATCGGCGCCCCAGATCGCACGCACCGTCGTCGCGGGCAGCGCCGCCAGCGACGCGGCCAGGCGCTCGGGCTCGATCGGCGCGAAGCTCGCCGCGTCGACGAGCACGACCGGCGGCGCCGCCATCAGCGTCTGCTCGTCCATCCGCTCGATCGAGGGCGTCGGCAGCGGTGCGACGCGGTCGGGACCGAGCGCCGCGAGCAGGCGCTCGCCGAACTCCGGTGTGCTCGCGACCACCAGGACGATGACCGGGCCCGCGCCGATGAAGACCTCCCGCGTGGCGTCGGCGTCGCTCCGCCGGGGCGGCGACGCGGCCACTGCGCGGCTCGGCGCGATCGTGCTCAGCATCGCGACGATGTCGTCGATGATCGCGTGCGCATCGTCGCCGAGGCGGCCGACGAGCACCCGCCGCAGCGATCCATCGGCGAACGCGCGCACCGCTTCGCCGCCGTCGGGCAGCTGCCCCCCGATCTCGTCGAGCGCCTCGAAGATCACGGTGGAGACGATGGCCGGCGAGACCACCGCCTCGAGCGACTCGCGAACCAGGCGGAGCTCGGGCCGTACGGGGTTCATCGATACCGCGAGATTACCACGCGAGCTGCGGGCACACGGGCTCTAAGCCGGCGTCGCCGACACGCGATCGAGGAAGCCCTCGTCGTACTGACAGGCGCGGAAGCTCTCGTGGTTCAGCGCGCGCCGGATCAGACGCAGGTTCGTGACGAGCGGCGCGATGCGCGTCTCGGCGATGATCCGATCGAGCGTCAGCACCGCCTCGTGTCGCGTCGGGGCGTACGTCGTCACCGTCGCCACGAGCGGATCGTGATCCGGCTGCACGCGCGCCCCCGGCTGGATGCCCGTCTCGATCCGCACCTTGCCGGTCGGCGCCGGCGGCCAGCGCACGTCCTCCACGCGACCGCCGAAGGGACGTCCGTCGCTCGGGTTCGTCGCGGCGTCGATGCGGGCCTGCACCGCATGGCCGGTCGGCTCCGCGCGGATCACCTCGCGCGGCATCGGCTCGCGGTTCGCGAGCCGGACCTGCACCTCGACGAGGTCGATGTTCGCGCAGAGCTCGTTGACCGCGTGCTCGAGCTGGAGCGCCGGGTGGAACGCGAGGAAGTGGAAGCTCCCGCGGGCGTCGAGCAGGAAGTGCACGGCGCCGACACCGCGGAACCGCAGCGAGAGCGCGAGATCGATCGACGCCGCCCAGATCGCAGAGCGCACCGCGTCTCCACGGCGCAGCGCATCGATCGCCGGCGCCGGCGACTCCGCGAGCACGCGATGGTGCTCCCTGCGCACGCTCACCTCGCGATCGCCGAGCACGATCGCGCTGCCCTCGCCGTCACCGACGAGCTGCACCTCGACGTGCCTCGGTCGATCGACGCGCTGCTCGATGTACTGCGCGGCGCCGTCCCACTCGATGCGCGCGAGCGCGTCCTCGAGCTCCTCCGGCGACTCGATCGCGCGCAGCTCCTCGGGCTCGCCGATGCCGAACGCGGGCTTGATCACGAAGGGATAGCCGACGAGCTCGGCGTCCTCGCGGAGCTGCTCGGGCTCGCGGATCGGTCGCTCGCTGCCGGGCAGGATGCGCAGCCCCGCGTCGAACGCCGCGTGGCGCACCGAGATGCGATCCCGGAAGAGCACGAGCTCCTCGGGCGAGGGCCCGACGAACGCGATGCCCGCCTTCTCGCACGCGCGCGCGAGGAGCGGATCGTCGTCGAGCAATCCGTAGCCGGGGTGGAGCGCGCCGCAGCCGCTCTCGAGTGCCGCCGCGATCAGCGCGGCGACGTCTCCGTACGAGGCGCGGACCGGCACCGCGCCGTGCTCGCGCGGCGGGCCGACGCGCACTGCGCTGTCGCATGCCTGCGCGTGCACGGCGTCCTCTTCACCCTCGACCACGATCGCGACGGTGTCTGCGCCGATGCGGCGGCACGTGCGCGCGACGCGCGCCGCGACCTCACCGCGATTGCCTACCAGGATCTTCTCGAACATGCGCGGCGAGCATACTCGCTGCGCCTCGCTCGCGGCACTCGCGTGGAGTAGCGTGCGCGCGTGCCCGTGATGATCCGAGCCGAGGGCCTTCCGCGGCCGGCGATGCGCGCCGCCGACGTGCGCGCGCGCGCCGATCGCATGCTGCGCGCGATGCGCCTCGAGCCGTGCGAGCTCTCGATCGTGCTCTGCGACGACGCGACGATCGCGACGCTCAACCGCGAGTACCGCCGCAAGAGCGGGCCGACCGACGTGCTCGCGTTCGCGATGCACGAAGGCGAGGGCGGGTTCTTCGTCGGCATGCACGCGCACGTGCTCGGCGACGTGGTGATCTCGCTCGAGACCGCGGCGCGGCAGGCGCGCGAGCACGCGCGCTCGCTCGAGGACGAGGTGACGATGCTGCTCGCGCACGGCGTGCTGCACTTGCTCGGGCTCGATCACCGCGACCGCACCGAGGAGCGGCGGATGATCGCGTGCACGGATCTCCTCCGGAGCGCGGCACGCCCTCCGCGGAGGGCGTCACGATCTGCGCGGACCCCCTCCAGATCGCTCTGAACGGGGCCGAAAACCCGCCCCGCGGTGCGAATCGGGTGGTTTTCAGGGGTGGTGGCGCGAATTACCCTTGTCAGGCCCGAAAATCGATGGCATCGAAGGGCCCAACGCGCGGATAGCCCAGTAAACAGGGGGGTTCCGCGAGGGCGCGGGCGGTGAGCCCCGAGCTAGGACGACGCACACGACCGATCTGCGGTGATGTGTGCCAGGCCTGGTTCGGGGGAAGGGGCACGTCCGTCTCGCGCATCCGAAACATGCTCGAAGGAGGAGAGAGATCATGGCGAAGGAAACCGCTACGGCCGCGAAGAAGATGACCAAGGCGTCGGTGCTCGGCGAGCTGGCCGAGAAGACCGGCCTGTCGCGCAAGCAGGTCGGCGAGGTCTTCGAGGCGCTTCGTGGCCTCATGAAGCGCGAGCTGGGCAAGCGCGGCCCGGAGCAGTTCGAGATCCCGGGCATCGTCCGCCTGAAGATCCGCAAGACCGAGGCCCGCAAGGGCGTCAAGTTCCGCAACCCCGCGACGGGCGAGACCGTCGTCCGTGACGTGCCGGCCTCGCGCAAGCTCAAGGCGCTTCCGGTCAAGGGCCTCAAGGACCTCGTCCTCTGAGCGGCCCACCAGCCTGAAGGGCTGGTGACGACACCACTTCGACCGCTCCGAGCGGTCGAGCACCGAGGGGAGCTCTGCGAAAGCAGGCTCCCCTTCGTGTTTTGTGCGCTGGGGACCGGCGATCCACCGGTGGGGGCGCGCCGCGATGCGGGCGCTGATCGTCACCCGCTGCCTGCGCGCGGTGCTCACGGACGAAGGTCCGCTGCGCTCCGTGCTCGTCACCGGGTGCCGCTGAGCGCCCGCCTCACGGCGCGTGTGCTCGGGAGCGTTCTGCCGTCTCGGACGGTGGGGGCGGGGAGCTCACTCGAAGGGGGAAGGCGGGGGGACGGCGGGGGGGAGCGGGGCGGGAGCCGGCGGCGGGGCGGGCGTGGGCGGGGGGCGCGCGAAGAGGCCGCGGACGAGGCCGAGGATGGTGCGGATCTCGGCGTACGACATGCGCGTCTGGATGCGGAGGGTCTCGCCGTCGACCGAGAACGCGAGGCGATCGATGGGGCCCGAGAGGCCGTAGAGGCCGACGAGCATGTTGCTGCCGAGCTGGCGCGCGCGGTCTTCGAGGCAGCGGCTGGCCTCGGCGGCGTCCTCGCTGCGCGCGAAGCGGGCCTCGAGGTGCACGTCGACGCCGTCCCCCTCGCGCAGGCCGCCGCGAAGTCGCAGCGGCACCGGGCACGGGCTCCGGCGCACGAAGACCGCGACGTTCTCGACCTCGATCGACAAACCCTCACCGGGCTCCATCGAGAGCAGCGCGTCGGCAGGATCCTGCGCGGCGCGGCCCCGGCGCACCGCCGCGATCGCGAGCACGCGCGGAAGGTCCTCGGGCCGCGCGATCACGAACGCGCGATCGCCGATCAGCGCGAGGTCGCGCTCCGTCGCGTCGGGGCTCGGCCAGGTCGTCGCCGGCACGCCGGCCTCTTCGCGCCACGTGAGCGGCACGCCCTGCGCGCCCGCGAGGCGCGACGCGATCGTCCGCGCGT
>JALYRN010000271.1 GCA_030855295.1 Myxococcota bacterium
GCCCGCGACCGGGCCCCAGAACCCGGGAGGCTGAGCGCGCTCGAAGAACGCGCGCAGCCGCGCCGGATCCTCCGCCGGCCCGAAGCGCGCGACGAGCACCGCCATCAGCGTCGCTCCGCCCGCGACGAGCAGCAGCCGCACCGGCTCCTCGTCGATCGTGAAGAGCGCGATCGGCGCCAGCACCATCGACGTCGCGATCGCCGCGAGCTCCGCGCTCGCGCTGGTGCGCCACCACATCCAGCGCATCACCAGCACCACGCCGAGCCCGGCGCCGAGCAGCAGGCTGGCGTGCCACGCGGTCTGGATCGACTCGAGCCGCGGTACGATCGCGAGCGCCACGATCAGCAGCGCCACGTTCGAGAGGCGCGCCACCATCACCAGCTCGCGCGGCCGCGCCGCCCGTCCGAGCGCGCGCGGCGCGACGAAGCGCGCCCACAGATCGTGCGACACGTACGACGCGCCCCAGTTGAGGTGCGTGTCGAGCGTCGACGCGAGCGCGCCCATCATCCCGGCGAGCATCAGCCCGAGCAGCCCCGGCGGCAGCACCTCCGCGATCCCGCGCACGTACGTCGCCTCGCGCGCCGCCGTGTCCATCGCCGCGCTCGGCGGGAACAGCACGATCAGCCCGAGCGCGATCGGGATCCAGATCAGGCTGCGCACCAGCACCTGCGCCACCGTGAACACCACCCCCGCGATCCGCGCGTCGCGATCGCTGCGGCAGGCCATCGTGCGCTGCGCGAGATAGCCGCTGCCGTCGGCATTGATCTGCGCGAGCCACTGCACCGCGAGCACCGCCAGGAGCGACAGCGGCAGCGTGCCCTGGGCCGCCTCGAAGGGCGTCATCGCGAGCAGCGACTCGCCGGCGCCGGTCGACGCCGACAGCGCGCTGACGCGCTCGTGCAGCCCCTCCAGCCCGCCGACGCGATCGACGATCAGCCCCGCGTACGCGATGCTCGCGACGATCGCGATCACGAACTGCACGAAGTCCGTGCGCACCACCGCGCGGAGCCCGCCGGTCGTCGAGTAGAGCATCGTCACGATCAGCACCACGCCGAGCGAGAGCGTGTTGCTGGTCGCCGCGTCCCACGCGCTCGCATCGAAGCACGTCGCGCGGATGCACTCCGCGGTGCATGTCGCGTCGCAGATCCCGGAGCCGCCCGCGAGCGAGAGCCCGAGCGCCTGCACGATCGATCGCAGCGTCGCGAAGAGCGCCGGGTCCAGCCACAGGTCCCATCGCCCGAACGGCTCGACGATCCGCGTGGTCGCGAGCAGCACCATCGCGAGCACCGTGCAGTTGAAGAAGATCCCGAAGTGCACGGCCTTGATCATCCGCAGCGCCGCCGCGGGCCGCCCGCCGTAACGCAGCTCCGACAGCTCCGCGTCCGTGATCACACCGGCGCGCCGCCAGCTCGCGCCGAGCACGAACCCCAGCAGCAGGAACGCGATCGCGTAGATCCACAGCCGCCACAGCGCGAACAGCCCGCTCGTCGCGACGAGCCCCGTCACGACCAGCGGTGTGTCGGCCGCGAACTGCGTCGCCGCCATGCTGATGCCGGCGCTCCACCCCGAGAGCGAGCGCCCCGCGAGCACGTACTCCTCGAGCCCTGTCCCGGCCTTCTTCGCCGACGCCAGACCCGAAGCCGCCGACCAGGCGACGTACGCTCCGAGCACCGCGAGATCGATCCCGCTGAGCACGTCCCACCCACCTTGACACCGAAGGTGGCCAGCGCTACCAAACGCCCCTCTTTCAGGCGCGTAGCTCAGTGGTAGAGCACTACCTTGACACGGTAGGGGTCGGCGGTTCGAAACCGCCCGTGCCTATGGCAGCGCGAGCGACGTGGCGCTGACCCGCAGGACACCGCGGTGATGCGCTCGGTCGCTGCCTCTGACATCCAGGGGCGCTGCTGCCCGAGACCATGACCACCGCCAAGCAGGTCCTCGAATCCCAGGGCGCGATGCGCCCCGACGTGATCGCAGCGCGCGTGAAGATCGGCACGCCCTCCGGGGGCGGCGTCGAGAAGCTCGTCGATCTCCTCACGCCGATCCCCGACGACGCGACCGTCAAGCCGGTCGCGCTCGATCACCCGGACGCGCTGACCGTCATCCGCCACTCGGCGTCGCACGTGATGGCCGACGCGGTGCAGAAGCTCTTCCCCGGCACCAAGGTCGCGTTCGGCCCCGCCACCGAGAACGGCTTCTACTACGACTACGATCGCCCCGACGGCTCGTTCACCGAGGACGACCTCCGCCGCATCGAGGCGAAGATGGGCGAGCTCGTCGCCCAGGATCTTCCGTTCGAGCGCAAGGAGGTCACCGTCGACGAGGCGCGCGACGTCCTCACGCGCATGAACGAGACGTACAAGCTCGAGCACCTCGAGCGCCTCGCCGCCGCCGGCGAGGACATCAGCATCTACACGCACGGCGGCTGGGTCGATCTCTGCGAAGGACCGCACGTCCCGAGCACCCGCTACCTCAAGGCGTTCCAGCTCACGAGCGTCGCGGGCGCGTACTGGCGCGGCGACGAGCGCAACCCGATGCTGCAGCGCATCTACGGCACCGCCTTCGCGAACGAGAAGGCGCTGCGCGCGTACCAGAAGCAGCTCGAGGAGGCGAAGAAGCGCGACCACCGCAAGCTCGGCAAGGAGCTCGATCTCGTCGGCTTCCACCCGCTCGCGCCGGCCTCGCCGTTCTTCCTGCCGCGCGGCGCGTCGATCTACACGCGGCTCGTCGACTACATCCGCGAGCTCTACGTGCGCTCGGGCTACGACGAGGTGATCACGCCGCAGATCTTCGATCGCGAGCTCTTCCTCACGTCGGGCCACCTCCCCGCGTACGGCGAGAACATGTATCTCGCCGCCACCTCCGAGAACATCGACGACGTCGTCGAGCACCTCACGAAGGAGCAGCTCGGCAGCGTGCCGGAGATCGAGCGCGCGCTTCGCGAGAAGCTCCGCTTCGGCATCAAGCCGATGAACTGCCCCGGCCACTGCCTGCTCTACGGCATGCAGCGCCGCAGCTACCGCGAGCTGCCGATGCGCATCGCGGACTTCGGCCGCCTGCACCGCTTCGAGCGCAGCGGCGTCACGCAGGGCCTCACGCGCGTGCGCACCTTCTGCCAGGACGACGCGCACATCTTCTGCTCGATGGACCAGGTGCAGCCCGAGATCGAGTCGTTCATCGATCTCGTCTACGGCGTCTACCAGGACTTCGGCTTCACCGAGGTGCGCGTCGTCGTCGCGACCCGCCCCGACGAGCGCCTCGGCTCGGACGAGATCTGGGACCGCTCCGAGAAGGCGCTGATCGACGGCGTCGAGTCGAAGAAGCTCCCGTACTCGATCGCCGATGGCGAGGGCGCCTTCTACGGACCGAAGATCGAGTTCCACCTGAAGGACGCGATCGGTCGCTCGTGGCAGCTCGGCACGATGCAGGTCGACTTCAACCTGCCCGAGCGCTTCGATCTCCACTTCGTCGGCGACGACAACACGCAGCACCGCCCCGTGATGCTGCACCGCGCGATCCTCGGATCGGTCGAGCGCTTCATGGGCGTGCTGATCGAGCACTGCGCCGGCGCCTTCCCGACCTGGCTCGCGCCCGAGCAGATCGCGCTGCTCTCGGTCAGCGAGAAGTCCGAGGCCTACGCCCGCGAGGTCCAGCAGATCCTGATCGCCGAGGGCTTCCGGACGAAGCTCGACGTCTCGGCCGACAAGCTCGGCGCGAAGATCCGCAACGCGCGCCTGATGCGCACGCCCTTCCTCGGCGTGATCGGCGAGAAGGAGGTCGAGGGCCGCGGGCTCGCGATCCGCTCGCGCGACGAGGACAAGGATCTCGGGTTCATCCCGCTCGATCAGGTGATCGCGCGCCTGCGGCACGAGTCGCGCCCGCCCTCGCTGCGCGCGCCGCTCGCACCCTGACCTTGACCCGGTAGTCGGGCAGTGACGATGGATGTGCGCGAGGGGCCTTGTGGGGCGCTCGCGGGCGCTCCATCATCCCTCGTCGTTCACTACGAAGGGCAACGTGCCCTTCCTGCAGGAGGAAAGCACCATCCGTCCCCGCTTCGACCCGCGCCAGCGCGCAGCATTCGCCGGTCCTCGTACGAACCACCGCATCCGCGTCCCCGAGATCCGAGTCATCGGAGCCGAGGGCGAGATGCTGGGGGTGATCCCGACGCACGAGGCGCTCCGTCTCGCCCGCGAGAAGGAGCTCGATCTCGTCGAGGTCAACCCCAAGGCCATGCCTCCCGTCTGCAAGATCATGGACTACGGGAGGTTCAAGTACGAAGAGAAGAAGAGGGAGAATGACGCCAAGAAGCGTCAGATCCAGGTCGAGCTGAAGGAAGTGAAGCTCCGCCCGAAGACCGACGACCACGACATGGACGTCAAGGTCAAGCACGTGCGGCGCTTCCTCGAAGAGGGCAACAAGGTGAAGGTCACGTGCCGCTTCCGCGGTCGCGAGATCACGCACCCCGAGACGGCCGAGCGCCAGCTCCTCGAGATCCTCGACAAGACCAAGGACCTCACGGTCATCGAGCAGCCGCCCCGGATGGAAGGCAAGACGATGACGATCCTCGTCGCGCCGAAGCCCGAGATCCGCGCCCGAGTGGTCGCGCAGGCGGCCGCGGCGGCGAAGAAGTCCGAGAAGGACAGCGACTCGAAGCCCGAGCCGCAGCACGCCGACGCGGACTGATCCGACGCGGACTGATCGGACCCGAAGAGAGAGAGCAGCGCGATGCGCGTCGGAGTGCTCGGCGCCGGCGCGATCGGCACGTACGTCGGCGGCCGCCTGAGCGCGGCCGGCCACGACGTCGTGCTCGTCGGACGCGCCGAGCGCCTCGCGGAGATCGCGTCGCGCGGCGTGGTCCTCGAGGACGTCGAGGGCCCGCCGCGCGAGGCGCGGCCGCGCTGCGCCGGCGATGCGAGCGCCCTGCGCGACTGCGAGGTCGTGCTGATCACGACCAAGGTCGCGGGCCTCGAGAGCGCCGCGGCCTCGCTGCGCGATCAGGCGTCGGTCGTGATCGGTCTCCAGAACGGCGTCGAGCACCCGCGGGTGCTGCGCGACGTGCTCGGCCGGCCGCGCGCACGGGCGGGCTCGGTCTCGTGGAACGTCGTGTGGCGCGACGGGCGCACGCTGCGCCGCAGCACGACGGGACCGATCGTGATCGAGCAGCAGGGCGAGGACGCGATCGTGAGCCGCACGATCGAGGCGCTGGAGGACGCGAAGCTGCCCGCGCGGGGCGCCGATCCGATCGAGCCCGTGCTCTGGACCAAGCTCCTGTTCAACCTGAACAACGCGATCAACGCGCTCTCCGGCCTGCCGCTGCGCGAGGAGCTCGGGACGCGCGCGTGGCGGCGGGTCGTCGCGGCGTGTCAGCTCGAGGGCCTCGCCGCGATGCGCGCGGCGGGGCTGCGCCCGGTGAGGATCGGTCGCCTCGATGCGCGCCTCTCGTCGCTCTTCCTGCCGGCGCCCGATCGGCTCTTCCGCGTCGTCGCGGGCGCGATGATCCGCATCGATCCGGCTGCGAGATCGTCGATGGCCGATGATCTCGCGAGCGGTCGCATGACGGAGATCGACCACCTCAACGGCGCCGTCGTCGAGCTCGGCGCGCGCCACGGCGTCCCGACACCGGTCAACGCGCGCGTGGTCGCGGCGATCCGACGCGCCGAGCGGGGGGAGGGCGTCGTGATGACGCCCGAGTCGCTGCTGCACGCGAGCTCCTCGGTGCCGCTGTCCGCCCTTGACTGAAGGGGACCGCGAACGTACACCTCCGCTCCCCCGCGTGGGCCCGCGTGCGCGCTGGGAACCTACGTAGCTCGGAGCACCGAGCGAAAGTGAAGGACAGTCCGATGCCGAAGATGAAGACCCACAGCGGCACGAAGAAGCGCATGTGGATCACCGGTGGTGGCCACGTTCGCCGCGGCACCGCGGGGCTCAGCCACATGATGCGCGGCAAGAGCGCGAACCGCCTGCGCCGCCTCCGCAAGAACTCGATCATCTCCGACACGCACGAGAAGATGATCAAGCGTCTCCTCCCGTACGGCTGAGACTCCGCCGCCCGAGACTGCGCCGCCCGAGACTCGCCGACCGAAGAAGAAGACAGAGGAGAGACAGCCATGCCGCGCGCAAAGAGGGGCTTCAAGGCCCGCCGTCGTCGCAACCGCATCCTGAAGCACGCCAAGGGCTTCTACGGTGCTCGCGGCCGCATCTTCGGAGATGCGGTCGAGCAGGTCCGCAACGCCTGGCAGGACGCGTTCCGCGCTCGCCGCGCGAAGAAGCGTGACTTCCGCCGCCTGTGGATCGTCCGCATCAACGCGGGCGCCCGCCAGCTCGGCGTCAGCTACTCGAGGCTCGTGTTCCAGCTGAACAAGGCGAACATCGGCCTCGATCGGAAGATCCTCGCCGACCTCGCGCTCCGTGATCCGGGTGCCTTCAAGGCCGTCGTGGAGGCCACGCGCTGAGCTCGAACGAAGCCCGACCATGAGCGACGCGGTCCAGAGATTCCAAGAAGGTCTCGCCCGCGTCGCCGCGGGCTTCGAGACGACGTTCGGAGAGTGCGCGGACGAGAGCTCGCTCCGCGCCGCCGCCGCTCGGCTGATCGGCCCGAGCGGCGAGGTCACGCAGCTCCTGAAGCTGATGCCCGAGCTCCCCGGCGATCGCCGGAAGGAGTCCGGGCAGAAGGCGAACGCGGTCAAGCAGGCGGTGCAGGCC
This sequence comes from Myxococcota bacterium, assembly GCA_030855295.1. GTDB lineage: Bacteria > Myxococcota_A > Polyangia > Polyangiales > Sandaracinaceae > Sandaracinus. The sequence continues at coordinate 6,703 of JALYRN010000271.1, forward strand.
GCCTTCGACGCGCGCCTCGACGCGCTCGCGCGCGCCGCGCGCAAGGCCGACCTCGAGGGGCCGCCGATCGATCCGACGCTGCCGGGCCGCGGCCTGGCGCGCGGCGGTCTGCATCCGATCACGCGCACGATCGACACGCTGCTCGACGTCTTCGCGTCGATCGGCTTCGAGATCACCGACGCGCCCGAGATCGAGCTCGCCGAGTTCAACTTCACGCGCCTCGGCTTCCCGCCGGATCACCCCGCGACCGACATGCAGGACTCCTTCTTCGTGAAGGACCCGCAGGGCGTCGGGGCCCAGCGCTTCGAAGATCAGGTCCTGCTGCGCACGCACACCTCGAACGCGCAGGTGCACCAGATGTCGGCGCGCAGCCGTCCCGGCGGCATCGGCGAGGTGCCGATCGCGTGCGTGTCGGCGGGCAAGGTCTACCGCCGCGACGACGACGCGACGCACTCCCCGATGTTCCACCAGATCGAGGGGTTCTGGATCGATCGCGGGGTCTCGTTCGCGCACCTCAAGGGCGTGCTGACGACGTTCGTGAAGCGGATGTTCGGCAGCGACGTGCCGGTGCGCTTCCGGCCCAGCTACTTCCCGTTCGTCGAGCCGGGTGGCGAGCTCGACGTGGGCTGCTCGATCTGTCGTCCCTATGGCGCCGACGCCGGTGGCGAGGCGCAGCGCGCGCGCACCGGCGCGTGCCGCGTGTGCAAGGGAACGGGATGGCTCGAGGTGCTCGGCTGCGGGATGATCCACCCCGTCGTCTTCGAGCACTGCGGCTGGGATCCGACGCAGGTGACGGGCTTCGCGTTCGGGATGGGGCTCGATCGGATCGCGATGCTGCGCCACGGCGTTGCCGACATCCGCCTGATGTTCGAGAACGACATCCGGTTCCTCGGACAGATGTGAGGCAGGTTCGATGAAGGCTTCGCACGCGTGGCTGCGCGAGCTCTCGGGCGTCGACGCGAGCCCGAGCGAGATGGCCGAGCGCCTGACGCGCGCCGGCATCGAGGTCGAGGCGATCACCTCGCACGGCACCGGGCTCGACCACGTCGTCGTCGCCGAGGTGAAGGGCACGCGCCCGCACCCGACGCGCGAGAAGCTCACGCTCGTGCGCGTCTGGAACGGACGCGAGGAGCGCGAGGTCGTCTGCGGCGCGCCGAACGTCCCCGAGGCCGGGCACAAGGTGCTGCTCGCCGAGGTCGGCGCCGTCCTGCCGGCGAGCAGCGCGCACCCGAAGGGGCTCGAGATCGCGCCGCGCGAGGTCGCGGGCGTGGCGTCGCACGGGATGCTCTGCAGCGAGGCCGAGCTCGGCCTCGCTGC
>JALYRN010001151.1 GCA_030855295.1 Myxococcota bacterium
GTGCCGGCCTCGACTCGGTGCTCGATCAGGCCCTCGGCGGCCGCCCCGATCGCACCGGCACCCGCACCACGCCGACGACGACCGCGACCGCGGCCGCAGCGACCGCCCCGCCCCGCGGCGATCTCCCGGACACCCCCAGCCAGACCGACGTGCGCCGCGTGCTCGGCCGGATGATGCCGCAGATCCGGCAGTGCGCCGGAGAGCAGGTCGGCATGGCCGTCGCGACGATCATGGTGCGGAGCGACGGAGTCGTCGCGAGCGTCGCGATCGGCGGCAGCCCGTTCGGCGGTACGCCGCAGGGCTCGTGCATGGAGGGTGCGCTGCGGAGCGCGCGCTTCCCGGCGTTCCGGCAGACGCAGTTCCGGGTGCAGTACCCGATGTCGATTCGTCCCGCGCTCTGAACGAGCGTCGAGCAGACCGCGAACGGGCCGGTGAGCGCCTCGCCGGCCCGTTTCGCGTTCCGTCTTCGATGGTACGTTCGGCGGGTGATTCGCATCGTCCACGCCGGCGTGTGCTCGCTGCTCCTCGCGTGTCTCTCGGTCTCCGGCACCGCGTGCGGCGGCTCGCGCGCGCGCTCCGCGACGACGCCCTTGCCGATGCCGGCCGACGTCGCGTCGCGACACGCCGCGATGGACGCGTTCGGCCGCCGCTTGCACGCGGCGCTCGCAGCGGGACGGCCGATCGACGTGCTCTTGGGGGACGACGAGCTGCGCGTGCTGCTCGCGGGCTCCGCCGCGACCCGGGTGGCTGCCCATCGCGCCGCGATCGGCATGCGCGTCGGCGACGACACCGCGCGCCTCACCCTCGCGCTCGAGGGCACCGAGTACCTGGGCGTGTGCCTGCAGGACGCGCGCGACGAGCCCGACGGCGCGACGCTCGGCCTCCGCGCGCCCGGGTGGGTCTTCGGCCGGGTGCTGGTGGCGGCCCGCCGCCCCGGCGGCCACCGCATCGCGCTCTGGATCGACGGGGTCTTCGTGTTCACCGACGCGGGGTTCGGCGCGCTCGACCTGGAGCGCATCGAGGCCCCCCGACCCCGCCATTCCGACCTCGAGCTCGCTCCCTGCGATATGGCGACCAACCTGGGGTGAACCACAACATCTAGGTATGGTCACAGAACGACCCCCACCAGGAATCGCACAAGATAATTGCGATCGGTTTTCCGCGATCGTACAAGGTGGGCCTCCGAGCGATCACGTTCGAGACGGGGCTCGGCCCGCGGGGGAGGCGTCGCGCGATGAAGATCAAGAAGGTCGAGATCTGCGGGTTCAAGTCGTTCGTCGACAAGACCGTGGTCGTCTTCGATCACGACATCACCGCGATCGTCGGTCCGAACGGCTGCGGCAAGTCGAACGTCGTCGACGCCATCCGCTGGACCATGGGCGAGCAGTCCGCGAAGAACCTTCGCGGCAAGTCGATGGACGACGTCATCTTCAACGGGAGCGAGACGCGCGGTCCGCACTCGTTCGCCGAGGTGACCCTCGTCTTCGACAACACCGACGGCCTCGCGCCCGCGGAGTACCGCGACTACGCCGAGATCGCGGTGACGCGCCGCCTCGATCGCACCGGCAACAGCGACTACCTGATCAACAAGACGCCCGTTCGCCTGCTGGACGTGGTCGAGCTCTTCCTCGGCACCGGCGTCGGCTCGAAGGCCTACTCGATCATCGAGCAGGGCAAGATCGGCTACATCGTCAGCGCCAAGCCCGAGGATCGCCGCGGCCTGATCGAAGAGGCGGCCGGCATCACGAAGTTCAAGGCCAAGAAGAAGACGGCCGAGCGCAAGATGGACCAGACGCGGCAGAACCTGCTGCGCATCGGGGACATCGTCTCCGAGATCGAGAAGAACCTCTCGAGCCTCAAGCGCCAGGCGCAGAAGGCCGAGCGCTACAAGGAGTACCGCGGCGAGATCCGCGACCTCGAGCTGCTCGTCGGCTCGCACCGCTGGCTCGAGCTGACGGTCACGCGTCGCGTGATCGACGGCGAGCTGATGGAGGCGAGCGGCGTGCTCGACGGGCAGCGCGCGGCGCTGCGGGTGCGCGAGGCCGAGCTCGAGGGCGAGCGCCTCGCGGTGCAGCGCGCGGAGAGCGACGTCGAGCGCGCCCAGCGCGCCGCGTACGAGCTCGACAATTCCGTTCGCATGCTCGAGGGGCGCGTGCAGTCGCACCGCGAGCGCCTCGAGGGGCTGCGCGACAGCGAGCGCCTCGCCGAGCGCGAGCTGGCGGCGATGAGCGAGCGCCGCGGCGTGCTCGCGCAGGAGCGCGACGGGCTGCTCGCGACGCTCGCGGAGCTCGAGGAGGTCGAGCGCACCGAGCAGGCCGAGCTCGAGCGCGAGCTCGCGATCCAGAGCGACCGCAAGCTCGCCTCGCAGGAGGCCGAGCAGACCGTCAACGGCGCGCGCTCGCGCCTGAGCGAGTCGAAGCAGCGCAT
>JALYRN010000272.1 GCA_030855295.1 Myxococcota bacterium
ACCGTACGCGCCCTCCGGGGCGAGCACTCCTGCAGGCTCGCCCGCTCCGGTCGCTTCCGTCCGCGCGCTCGCGCGCTCCCATCCGGCTGAGTCAGAGCGACATGCACGCGCCGCACGCGGTCCAGCCGCCGCCGGTGCACGTGCAGCGCTGGAATTGGCCGTCGGCGCACGCCTGGAAGCCCATCATTCCGTCGCACACGCCGTTGTCGAGGAGCTCGTCGATGCACGACCGTGCTGCCTCGTCGCACATCGTCGAGGTCCCACCGCACCACGGCAGCGCGCCGCCGAGCGAGCCGAGCGAGCCGCTGGCGAGCTCGATCGCCGGCCAGTCGTGCTCCTGCGACCAGTCGAAGCCGGCCTCGAACGCCTCGGCCTCCATCTCGACGCCGATGCCGAAGGCGACGTTGCACGACCACGGGATGTCGACGTTCCACGCGCAGCCGCCGGTGTCGGCGGTGAAGTCCGCGCCGAGGGTGCCGGTGATGTCGACGGTGCCGACGACGCCGAGATCGACGTCGGCCGGACCGACCGAGAAGTCGTAGCCGATCTGCAGTCGCAGCTGCAGGCCCGCCTCGATGCTCCCGCTCGCCGAGAGCGCGCCCGCGCGCGCGGTCGTCACCTCGGCGAACGAGTCGAACGCGAAGTCGGGGCCCGCGACGTGCGCGTCGCCGTCGCGGAAGCCGAACTCCATCGCGGCGCTCGCCGACGCGCCAGCCTCCGCCGAGAACTCGCCGACGTCGGCGGCTGCCGAGAACGTCCCGGCGAGGATCGGCACGGCGCTCAGCGTGATCGGGATCGGACCGACCGCGACCACGGCGAGCGTGACCTCGGGGGCCGCGCCGCCGCCGAGGAGCGCGGCGAAGTCCGCGTCGCAGCCGATCTGCGCCGACGCGGTGCCGCTCATGCGGACGCCGGTGCGGATCGATCCGTCGATCACGAAGTACGCGTCGGGCTCGAAGGACACCGACGCGATGCGGGGCGGCCACACGCGCGGCCCGTCGATGTCGATGCCGTGATCGAACTCGAAGTCGGCCGTGAGGTCGGTCTCGACGAAGGGCCCGATCTCGAGGCCGGCGCCGTACTCGGCGGAGCAGCCTGCGGTGTCGCTGCCCCAGCTGCGTCCGCCGGTGATGTCGCAGGGCGTGGTGTCCTCGCAGCCGCCGCCGAGCGCAGCCGTCGCGACGCCGGGGAGATCCGCGATCGTCGGCTCGTCCACGCGCACCGGGCGGTAGTGGAAGATCACGTGCAGCTTCGGGTAGTACTCGGGCAGCGCGGCCCGCCTCGTCATCGCCTCGATCGAGCCGTCGGGAAGCTCGGTGATCGAGAGGATGCGGCGCAGGTATCCGTCGGTCGTGTCGCCGGCGACGACGTTGCCGACGACGAGCGGCGAGGCCCCGTCGAAGCGGAACACCAGTCGGTCGAGCAGGACCTCGACCGATCGGAAGCTCGGCAGGCTCTCGACGTCGACGGCGTCGTCCGCCTGCTCGAGCTCGAGGATCTCGACCCACGACCCCGAGGGTGGCGTCGCGACCTCGTTGCTGCAGCCGGTGCCGAGCAGCCCGCAGCCGAGCAGCGCGGCGCCGACCACGAGCGTTCCCCAGCAGGAGCGAAGTGCATTCCGCATGTCGGCTCGACCTCCGGTGGCGATGGCCACGCTATCATTCCTCGAAATCATCGGGGTCGACGCAGTACGCGTCGTGGGCGTCGAGCGCTCGGCAGGTGCCGAGATCCTCGTCGCACCAGTCGCTCCCGCACTCGTGATCGAATTCGCACGCGGCGCCCGCCGCGACGTGCGGCGCGCAGCTGCCGGGATCGTCGATCGTCGGGCCGTCCTGGCAGTAGAGCCCGGGCCCGCACTCCATCCCGATGTCGCACGTCTCGCCCGCGGCGCGGTACCGGCGGCAGTCGGCCTGCGGCGGCGTCGTCTCGCTGCCGAAGTCCGTCACGTAGCAGTAGAGGCCCGCGCTGCAGGTGAAGAGCGGTGAGTAGTCGGTGCCGCTCGGTGAGCAATCGCCGCCCTCGGGGAGCGTGCCGGTGAACACGGTGTCGAGCTCGACCTGGCTCGCGTCGCGCACCGCGCACGTGCCCGACGACTCGTCGCGGAGCCGCGCGAGGAGCGCGTCGGCGGCGACCTGGTCGAGCACGATGCGGCCGTCCTCGAACGACGCGCCGGCACGGCGCGCGGTGCACTCGCAGGTCGTCCGCTGCTCGCACAGCGACATCGAGCCGTACTGCAGCGCGGGATCGTCGCAGCACGCGAAGTGCGCGCGGCAGTACTCGGCCGCGTACTCGGGACAGAAGGTGTCGCTCGGGTCCGGCGTGCAGGTCGCCTCGACGTACGGAGCGTCGGGCTCACCCGCGTCGCCGGTCGTGCTCGTCGCGGTGCCGCAGCCCGGCCCGGCGAGCACGACGAGGGTCGAGAGCGTCGCCAGGAGCGCGCCTCTCTCGACCCATGCTGTGACTCTCGGCTCCATCGGCTCCTCGCGCTACGGACGCCAGCCGCGAGGCGGGCCGAACGAGCGGCGCGCCTCGACGTGCCACGGCTCGTTGCCGTACGGCGTGTGCAGCGAGACGCCCATGCGGCGGCCGGCGCTGATCAGGCCGCGCACGTCGTTGGTGTCGACGGCCTGGTACCAGGTGCCGCGACGCTTGACGTTGCGCACGAGGTGCCGCGACGGGCCCCAGGGCGGGAACGCGGGCGCGCCGCGGCCGGCCTGGTACGCGTTCCACAGCGAGGCCTGCTGCGCGTAGGTGCGAAGGCCGGTGCGGGGGCCGTAGAGCGTGCCGCCCCAGCCGCGGCGGCGCGCGCCGCGCAGGAGCCAGAGCCACGAGCGCCCGACGCGCCCGAGGTCGAAGCGGTAGCGGCGGAAGCTGCTGCCGTGATCCGCAGAGGCCAGGCCGACCTCGTCGGCGTCGTACGCGAGCTCGGGCTCCGGCTCGTCCTCTTCCGACGCGAGATCGGCGGCGAGCTCGTCGGCGGTGATCGGGAGCACGCCGAGCTCGGTCGGCAGCGTCGCGCTCGCGCTCCGCAGGCGCCAGTGGCGCGCGTCGGCGTCGAGCACGTCGAGGTCGACGACCCACACGCCGAATTCGGGGTCGGAGGCCTCGTCGCTCAGGACGCCGGCGTCGTACTCGGTCCACGTCACGCCGTCGACGCTGGTCGAGATCTCGATCGGGAGGCGATCGGGCGAGCGATGGAGGAAGGAGATGCGCGCGATGTCGAAGTCCTCGGCATGCGGGGGCGAGAGCGTGAGCTCGGCCTCGAGCTCGCTCGGATCGGTCAGCGTGAGCACCGCGTCGTGCGCGTGATCATCGCTGCCGTCGTGCCCGTCGGGCGTCCCCACCGCGGCCGTGCAGCCGGCGAGCGAGAGCGCGAGGACGAAGAACAGTCTGCGTCGCATCCAACCACCTCCGAGCGTGGCGCTGAGCAACCGCCGTGCCTTCGGAGTGGAAAGACGCCACGTCGGTGAACGGGGCCGTGCTGCGGAGTCGAGGTCGCAGGCGAGCGCGCGGATCGGGCACGGGAACGCGGCCGCGCGGGGGAGGGCGTCCAGCTTCCGGTCGATGGAACGAGGGGGTGGAGAGAGGAGTCTCCACCGCGCAGGACCGAAGGCCCCGCCGCGCGCGAGCGCCGGTGTGGGTGCCTCCGAGGAGCGCAGCGATCAGAGCCCCGGCTGGAGCTGATCCTGCGGCACGAGGATGCGGCTGCCGTAGACGCCGACGCCGACGTCGATCGTTCCGTCCGCGCCGACGGTGAACGTCGTCTCCGGCTCGAGCACGTCGACCAGCACGGTGCCGACGGGGCGATCGAGCGTCTGCCTCCGCGCGGGGTCGGACATCGAGCTCGCGTGCCCACCCTGCGCGTTGATCACCACGAGCGCGTAGTCGCCCTCGGGGCTCTCGCGCTCGAACGCGACGACGCCGGCGTCGGTCTCGTCGCCGGTGCTCTCGGTCGTGTAGACGAGCTCGAAGTCACCGTGCGTCAGCGCGCGATAGCCGCGCCGGATGCGCGTGAGGCGCGCGATCCACTGGAAGGTGTCGCCGCCGGTCGCGTAGTTGCTCCACCACAGCGGCTCGCGGTTCGCGGGATCGTTGCCGCCCGCGTAGTCCTGCTCGGTGCCGTAGTAGATGCAGGGGATGCCGTCCTCGGTGAGCAGGTAGGCGAGCGCCGCGCGCAGCGCGAGCAGGCCGTCCTCGCCGGGGCGGTCGTAGAGGAAGCGCGGCACGTCGTGGTTGTCGAGGAAGTTCACGAGCACGTCGCGCGGCGCGACGCCGATGCCGCCGGGCTGCGGCTCGGTGCCGTAGTTGGCGGCGCGCATCTCGTAGAGGGTGCGGATGCGCTCGGTCGCGCCGCCCTGCTGGAACACGTCCTGGAAGACCCAGAACTTGTGCGAGAAGTAGAAGACCGAGTCGAGACGCCCCGGCATCGTGTAGCTGCCGATCAGCTCGTCGTTCCCGTCGAACGCCTCGCCGAACATGAAGAAGTTCTCCTTGCCGGCGTCGGCGAGGCGGCGCCTCACCTCGGGCGTGAAGAAGTCCCAGAACCCGTAGTCGACGTGCTTGAGGGTGTCGATCCGGAAGCCGTCGATGTCGGTCATCAGCACCCAGCGCACGTACGCGTCGACCATCGCCTCGCGGACCGCGGGCAGCTCGGTGTTGAGGTCCTTGAGGCCGCCCGGGAAGTCGCCGTAGATGACCTGCTCGGGGATGTTGTAGTCGACCACGCGCCCGCGGCGGTTGTAGACGCCGGGGTCGGCGAAGATCGGCGGGTTCGGCAGCACCCGGAAGATCTCGGGCATGTCGAAGAAGCGGATCTGCGAGGGGCCGCTCTCGCCGAGCGAGGTGTAGCCCTGGATGCCGCGAGGATCGTAGTCGGGGTCGTACTCGCTGATGCGCGTCAGCTCGCTGCGCGTGCCCGAGCCCGAGACCGACTCGTCGGGCTGACCGTTCCCGTTGATGTCGTAGTAGAAGACCTGCCCCATGTGGTTGGTGACGATGTCGAGGATCACGAGGATCCCTCGCTCGTGCGCGGCGTTCACGAACGCGCGCAGCGTTGCGAGATCGCCGAAGTGGGGATTCAGGCGCTCGAGATCGACTGCCCAGTACCCGTGGTATGCATCGAATCCAGCGTCGTAGTCGACGTTGAGCACGATCGGGCTGATCCAGAGCGCGGTGACGCCGAGCGCCTCGATGTAGTCGAGGTGGTCGATGATCCCCTGCCAGTCGCCGCCCTGGTAGCGCGCGAGCGCGCCGGGCAGGAGGCGGTGATCGGTCGCCGCGTCGCCGTTGGCGAAGCGATCCGTGAGCAGCTGGTAGATGATCTGCTCGCGCCACTCGCCGGCGTGCGTCGTGAGGATCACGTCGCGCACCGGCTCGAGCTCGCCCTGCACGCACGAGCCCATCGGGACCGTGAGCGCGAGCATCGCCGGGACGAAGAGAGAGCGGAGTACTGCCTTCATGTCCGTTCGTTCCTTCAAGGGGCGTACGAAGAGCTCGAGAACCACCACTCCACCGAGACGCCGAGGAAGTGCTCGACGTCCTGTTGGCTGCGGGGATCGGCGTCGTTGAAGAGGCGTCGCGCGCCGGCGTCGCGGCCGGTGAGCACGTACGCGAGTCGGATGTGCGGGCGCGTGTACGTGCCGCGGCCGAACGGCGAGACGAAGGGCAGGAAGCCGACCTTGAAGATCGTGCCGCCCTCCGGGTTGCCGGTGCTCTCGTCGAGCGCCGTGGTCTGCATCCCCTGGAAGCTGAGGTCGGCGGCGATGCCGGCGAACTGCCCGAGCCACACCATCGGACGCAGCGAGAGCGCGCCCTCGCTGACGGCGCTGCGGTTGAAGACCGAGGGATCGGCGTCGCGGAAGAGGCGCCACCAGCCGCCGATCTGCAGCCCGAAGCCGATGTCGGCGGACTCGTTCCACTCCCAGTTCGCCGAGAGCGCGACGCGGATCTCTTCGGCGCGGCCGGTCGAGACCACGGTGCCGGTGCGGAAGGGCACGCCCAGCGGATCGTACGCGCCGAGGCCGCGGCCGTAGCGGAAGAAGAGGTTCGCGAACGCGCGCTGCGACGTGATGTATCCGCCGACCTGCGCGCCGATCACGTAGCCCGAGTCCTCGGGCAGGCCCTCGAGCGTGCCGTCGGGACGGCGGCGCTCGCCCGCGGCGAGGAAGTGCTGCTCGCCGTAGAGGATCGCCTTGAGGCCCTCGGGCGCGAAGCGACCGAAGGGCCACCACGTCGCGCGACCGGAGACGACGATGCGCGGGCGATCGAGGACGAAGACCTCGTCGGGCAGGAAGCCGGCGCGCGCGGGGAAGAGATCGGTCTGGCGCTGGAACGGGTTGTTCGGCTGCGACATGCCGACCTGCACCGCGAGCTCGAGGTCGTCCTCGAGCGCGTAGCGCAGGCCGCCGCCGATCATGTTGAGGTTGTCCATCGGCCAGAAGTTCATCAGGTAGACGTCGTCGCCGCGGACCATGCGCGAGCCGCCCCAGATCGACAGACCGTCGACCAGGATGTTGGTGGTCTCCGCGAAGAGGTTGCGGATCGCGATGCGCTCCGAGAACTCGCCGTCGTAGTGGAAGAGCGGGCCGGCGTACGCGACCGTCGCGACGATGCGCGTGTCGATGCCGAACATGCGGTCCTCGCGGCGCAGCTCGATCTCGGCGTAGGTGTCGTCCTCGTCGACGCGCGGCGCGAACGTGACGATGCGCGACTGGCGCCCGGTGCGTCCCTGGAGATCGCTCGCGGCGATCACGCGGCCGTAGGAGCCGAAGTGGAAGCCCGAGAGGAAGCGATCGACGTCCGAATCGTCGTCGTCATCATCATCATCGTCGTCGTCGTCGTCGTCGGCGGCGGCGGCGTCCTCGGGGAGCGCGGCGGCGACCTCCGGCGGCACCGGCTCCCCGTCCTCGATCGCGTCGTCGACGGTCTCCTCGGCGGCGGCCTCTTCCGACGCCTCGAGGTCCATCCCGCGCGGCTCGGCCGGCTCGAGCGGCTCTCCGACGACGGGCGGCGCATCCTGCGCGCTCGCGCGAAACGCTGGCAAAACGAGCGTCATGAGCGTGACGCAGATCAGGGAGACGACGCTTCGCACGGGCGCGACGATAGCCGATCGGTGGCGACCGGGAAACCGCGCGCGCGAGCCGGTTCTGGCGCAGGGATCACTCCGCGGGCGGCGGCGTGTCCGTGGTGGCGGGGACCGGGGCCTGTCCTCCCGGGCGCTTCGCGGGCGCGCGGTCGGGCATCGACGGGCGGCCCAGGCTCGCGCTGGTCGCGGGGCCGATCGGATCGAGGATCACGCGCGAGCTGCGCTGCCACGTGAGGTACGCCCACGCCCACTCGAGGAGCACCGCGACGCGGTTGCGGAAGCCGACCAGGAACATCACGTGGATGAAGAGCCACAGCACCCACGCGGCGAAGCCCGCGATCTTGAGGCGGCCGATCTCGGCGATGCCCTTGGCGCGGCCGATCGTCGCCATCGAGCCCTTGTCGCGGTAGCGGAACGGCGTGCGCGCCTCGCCGCCGACGCTCCGCCGGATCTGATCGGCGACGTGCTGACCGCTCTGGATCGCGAGCTGCGCGACGCCGGGCAGCAGCTGGCCGTCCTGTTCCTTCGCGATCAGATCACCGAGCACGAACAGCTCGGGGTGCCCGGGCACGCTGAGGTCGTCGCTCACCTTCACGCGGCCGCTGCGATCGAGCTCTCCCCCGAGATCCTTCGTCAGAGGGCTCGCGCCGACGCCCGCCGACCACACGATCGTGCGCGCGCGCAGCGCGTCGTCCCCGGTGCGGACGACGCCCTCTTCGATCGCGGTGACCTTCGCGCCGAGGCGCACCTCGACGCCGAGCCGCTCGAGCTGGACCCGCGCCTTGTCGGAGAGCTCGGGCGCGAAGGACGGCAGCACGCGCGGCCCCGCCTCGATCAGCACGACGCGCGTCGTCTTCGGATCGATGTGCCGGAAGTCGCGCGCGAGCGTGCGCGCGGCCACCTCCGCGAGCGCGCCCGCGAGCTCGACGCCGGTG
>JALYRN010001152.1 GCA_030855295.1 Myxococcota bacterium
ACGCGGGCGCGCGCGATGCCGGTCCGCCGCGGGACAGCGGGCCGCCGCCGACCTGCAGCGACGATCTCGGCGCGCCGTGCGGCGACGGCGTGGACTGCGCGCCGGGCTTCGAGTGCGACATCGGTCGCTGTGCGCCGCAGGATCGCGAGAACTGCGGAGGCTTCGCGGGATGGACCTGCCCGCGCACGCCGAGCTCGCCGTACACCGAGTGCCTCTACTACTCGGGCGCGGACTTCGGGCCCTGCCTCACGCCGCAGGAGCGCGACTGCCTGTGCGCGCGCAGCTCGTCCGGCTTCAGCTGCCCCGAGCCTTGAGCGTTCCTCGGCGCGACGGACCGCGCAGCGCGCGCGTGAGCGCGAAGAGCGCGATCGTGTACTCGTCGGCGAGCCGCGCCTCGTCGTCGCTCTCGGGCGCGGCCTCCTGCCAGCCGTCGTGGGCGGCGGCGACGCGCTCGATCGCGAGGCGCAGCGGATCGTTCGACGCGAGGGAGCGCGCGATCTCGAGGGCGGCGCGGACCTCGAGCGCGCGCCGCCGCCGCGCCTGCGTCAGCAGGTCGGGTCGCTGTCGCGCGATGTTCTGCGCGACGCCGATCGCGCGATCCGCATCGAGGATCCGGCGCGCGGCGCCGACCGCTGTGGGTGTCGATCGCATCAGGACCACCACGGCGAGATACGCGCGCGGCCGCCCGCGACGAGTGTGGCAGCGCGGCGCTGCTCACCCGGAGGGCGCGGTGTTTCGTCTCACTCGGGACCGGCGAGCGACGCGAGCGCGCGCAGATCGTCTTCGGTCGAGCCCTCGAGCGGCGCGTCGGCGATCAGCAGCACGGCCCGGCCCGCGCCCAGCGAGACGTGCGCCGCATCGAGCGCGCCATGCGCGAGCCCGCGCTCGTGCAGCGCGGAGAGCGCCTCGCGCAGCTCCGCGATCAGCTCGGGCGCGAGGTTTCGGTGGCCGACCTCGCCGCGCGGCTCCTCGAGCACCGCGCGTCCGCTGTCGGCGTCGATCGACCACACCGCCTGGAGGAACGGCGAGTCGGCGAGGGCGACCTCGCGCAGCACCTTCGCGCGCTCGTCGTCGCACGGCACGATCCGCACGGTGCGCCGCAAGAGCTCGTCCTCCGCGAGCATCGTCCCGTCCGCGCGCGTCTCGATCGGTCGCCATCGATCGGCGGCGAGCGGCACCACGCTGGGCCGGCTCGGCGGAGGCTGCGAGCCGTGGCGCGGCTCGGCCACCGGGGACGCGAGCCCGGCCTGGAGCTCGGCGCGCGCCCACGGCAGCCGGTCGATCGACTCGAGCACCTCGGTCGCGGTGCGCGGGCGCCCGCTCGGATCCTTCTCGAGCATCTGCGCGATCGGCGCGTCGAACTCGGTGCCGAGCCAGGGCGCGACGCTCGAGACCGGCGCGGGCACGAGCTCGAGGTGCTGCGCGACGAAGTCCGGCCCGGGGAAGGGCAGCACGCCGGAGAGCGAGCGGTAGAGGATCACGCCGAGCGCGTAGAGATCGGTCGAGGCGTCGGGGCGCGACGCGCCGGTGATCTGCTCGGGCGTCATGTACGCGAGCGTCCCGATCATCGCGCCGGTCAGGGTCGCGCCGAGGTCGGCGAGGTGCGCGACGCCGAAGTCGCCGAGCTTCACCTCGCCGGTGCGTCCGAAGAACACGTTCGCCGGCTTGAGATCGCGGTGGACGACGCCGCGCCGGTGCACCGCCTCGAGCGCGCTGAGCACCGAGCGCAGCACGTGCCGGACGATCGACGGAGGCAGCGCGCGCGGTCCGTCCTCGGGCGCGCCGAGCCGATCCTCGAGCGTGCCTCCCGGCATGTGCTCCATCACGAGGAAGGGGCCGTCGGGGTGGTAGTCGTAGACGCGCACGACGTTCGGGTGATCGATGCCGGCAGCGACCTTCGCCTCGCGCGCGAAGCGCAGCAGCGCGTCGCGACCGGCGGCGCCGGAAGAGCCGGCGTGGAGCACCTTGATCGCGACCTCGCGCCCGTAGAACGCGTCCTCCGCGAGGAGCACGCGCCCGGTGCCGCCTGCGCCGAGCGAGCGCAGCACGCGATAGCGACCGGCGATCAGCTGATCGTCCTGCGCGCTGCGCGGACCGCGCTCGCTGCCGAACGCGGCGCGCAGCATGTCGGGCACCTTCGCGGGCACGCTGGGATCCACGCGCCGCAGGGTGTCGAGCCGGCTCTGCGCCGCGTCGCTCATGCCGAGCGCGTCGAAGCACGCGACCAGCAGCTTGCCCGCGGGCACGGCGAGCGAGGGATCGTCGGCGGCGAGCTGCAACGCGCGCGCGGCGTGATCCCAGCGACCGAAGCGCGCGAGGATCTGCCCGAGCTCGAACGCGCTCGCGGTGTCGTCGGGCGCCTCGCGCATCCGCCGCTCGAACAGCATCCCGGCCTGGCGCAGATCGCCGAGCTCCTTCCAGCAG
>JALYRN010000273.1 GCA_030855295.1 Myxococcota bacterium
GGGCGATCACGGGCTCTTCCTCGACCAGCGAGGCCGCGGTCAGCGCGAGCGCTCGCTCGTCGAGCGTGTCGAGCGGGCCGCCGACGCGCGCGCGACGCTCCTCGCCATCGGACCCGACCGCGCGCACCCAGACATCGGCGAGAGGATCGGCGCTCTCGATCGAGACCGCCCAGCGCGCGGGAGCGTCGCTGGCCGGCGCGCAGCCGACGTGCACGTCGTGGCCGCGCGCTCGGAGCTCCATCGCGAGGGCGTCGCGCATCGCCGCGGACACTTCTTGCGGCACGCAGAGCTGCACCGAGCCCTGCGCGCGCGCGGTGAGCGAGCTCGTCCACACCGCGCTCAACGCAGTGAGCGTCAGGAGCGCGCGCATCATCAGAACATCACCGCGATGCCGTTGCCGGTCGGGAGGACCGAGACCTGCGGCTCCTCCTGGGGCATCAGGTCGTTGCGGTAGTCGCGCCAGTCGGACTCCGCGGGAGACTCGAAGAGCGACATCACGAGGTAGAGGAGCCCGATCAGCGATGCTCCCGCGGCGATGCCCCAGCTGAGCCCGGCATCGAGCTCGGTGGGGGGCGGATCCAGGGCGACGACGGGCAGCGCCGCGACGCCGCCGGCGAGCATCGCGATGCCCAACCCCATCGTCATCTCGCGCTGCATGCGGGCGAAGTCCGCGTCGTGTCGCAGCAGCCCCTCGAGCCGACCGATCTCGCGCTCGGTGAGCGGGCCGTCGCCGATCCGGCGGTACTCGTCGCGGGCGATGTTGGGTGCCAACACGAGGAACACGCCGAGGCCGATCTCGAGCGCGCCGACCACGACGAGCCCGACGCTGGGCAGCGTCAGCGACGGCTGCTCGGTGAGGGCGGGGATCGCGATGCCACCGGCGACGGCGAGAGCGCCCGCGCCGATCGCGACGCCGCCGAGCCAGCCGACCTCAGGCGAGCGAGCCGCGCGGACCGCCATCCAGCGGCGGAGCCGCTCCTCGTCGTCGTCCTCGCGCTGGAGGATCGCAGCGTCCTGCGCCGCGGCTGGGTGGATCGCAGTCGCGACGACACACGTCAGCAGCGCCAACGCCGTACCGGACCGAAGCAGCTCGCGAGTCATGACGAACCTAGGGGCCGCCTCCTACGCGGAGGGGGACATTCCGCCGGCGGCCGAGTGAGAGTGCTCACAAACCGCGCGGCCCCCTATGCGCCGAGCAGAAGCGCGCGGTCGCTCTGGAGGCGCTCGGCGAGGAAGTCGAGCACGACGCGCACGCGCGGCGCGTCTTTCAGATCGCGGTGCACGGTGATCCACACGGGCTGGCGCGGCTCGTCGGGCATCGGCACGTGGCGCAGCATCGGATCGGGATCGCCGAGGTAGCGCGGGAGCACCGCGACGCCGGCGCCCGCGCGCGCGGCCTCGGCGAGCGCCATCGTCAGCTCGCTCACGAACGCGGGACGGGCGCCTCCGCTGAGGCGCTGCACCCACGCGGCGTCGACGGCGCCGGGCTCGGACGTGGTGGTGAGGATCGCGTGATCACGCAGCTCCTCCGGCCGGGTGAGCGGTCGCCGCGCGAGGTACGCGTCCGACGCGTAGAGGCCGTGCGCGATGTCGGCGACGCGGCGCACCACCAGGTTCTCGTGCTTCGATCGGAAGAAGCGCACGGCGATGTCCGCCTCGCGGCGCGCGAGATCGAGGATCGTGCCGCCGGGGACGAGCTCGATCGTCAGGCCGGGGTGCGCGCGGCCGAACGTCGCGAGACGCGTCGCGAGGTAGCCGACGCCGAAGGTCTCGGGCGACGTGACGCGCACGGTGCCCTCGATGGCCTCGTGCTGCGCGTGGGCCTCGCGCTCGAGCGCGAGCACGGCGTCCTCGACCTTCCCGATCTGCGCGACGAGGCGCTCGCCCTCCGCGGTGCGCACGTAGCCGGTGCTGGTGCGCGTGAAGAGCCGGACGCCGAGCGCGGCCTCGGCGGCCTCGACGCGGCGGCCCACGGTCGTGTGATCGACCTCGAGCTCCTTCGCGGCGCGCGCGAGCGAGCCGGCTCTCGAGAGCGCGAGCACGAAGCGGAGATCATCCCAGTTCATCGCAGTCTCCAGCGCAGCGAGAGGCAGGCTGTGGATTCTTGCACGGTCGCCGCGAGCCGCTCGGCGTGTCGCGCGAGAGAGAGGCGGGGCATGGTGCTCGTGCGGGCAGGTCGTCCCGGCGGAGAAATCACATGCGAGCTTCGTTCTTCTGCTTCGTGCTCTTGCTGACCGCGTGCGAGGCGTCTCACCCGCCGGCCGACACCGACCTCGACGCCGCGAGCGAGTCGGACGCCGGCGCGACGACGAGCGATGCGGCGACGGCCGCGGACGGCGGCGGGGCCTGCGCCGAGGAGGGCGAGGCCTGCGTGCTGATCGACGGCGTGTCGGGCCGCAGCAACTGCTGCATCAGCCGGCACACCTGCTTTCCCGACGGCTGCCGGTACTGATTCGGCAGGAGTGCTCGCCCCGAAGGGTTCGAGATCGCGCGGCCGCGCGCGGCGCGCTAGAGGGCGGCTCATGCAGGCCGCTGCTCCTTCCGCGACGACCGAGCGCGGGCTCATCGCCGACGCCCTCGCGATCGCGCGCTACCACATCGTGCTCGTCGCGATGGTCGCGTGCGTCGCGTTCGGGTGGATCGAGACCGGACAGCGGCCGTGGATCGTCGCGCTGGTGTGCGGGCTCGACTGGTTCCTGATCAACCTGATGAACCGCGTCACCGATCTCGCGGAGGACGCGGCGAACGGCATCGCGGGCACGGCGCGCGTCGCCCGCAGCAAGCGCGCGCTGACGATCCTCGCGGCATCGCTGATGGTCGGATCGTTCGTCGCGACACACCTGGTATGGCCCGCGCTGACGCCGTTCCGCGTCGCGGTCCACGTGATCGGGCTCGGCTACAACTATCCGATCGTCCCCACGCTGCGCGGCATGACGCGGTTCAAGGAGATGTACTTCTTCAAGAACTTCGGCTCGTCGGTGCTCTTCGTGCTCACTTGCTTCGTCTATCCGCTCGCCGCGTACGAGCGCGTGGCGTCGTGGGGAACGATCGCGTGCCTCGTCCTGTTCTTCGTGCCGTTCGAGCTCACGTACGAGGTGCTCTACGACCTGCGCGATCTCGAGGGCGATCGCCGTGAGGGCGTGCCGACCTATCCCGTCGTGCACGGTCCGCAGATCGCGCGCCGCATCATCGACGCGCTGCTGATCGCCGCGGCCGCGGCGCTCGTCGCCGGTCTCGCGACCGGCGCGCTCGGTCTCCGCGAAGGCCTGATGCTCGTGGCACCGGCGACGCAGCTCGCGTTCTACCGACCACGCTTCGCGCGCGGGCTCACCGCGCACGACTGCATCGTGCTCACGCACCTCGGGACCGCGCAGGTCGCGCTCTGGATCGTCGGCACCTGGCTGTGGTCGCTCGCCGGGCTGCCGGACAACGTGTACCTGGTCTGAGCGACGCGCTGCGCGCCGCCGCCGAGCCGTTCACGTGCCGCAGTACGAGTCGCACGACGACGCGGGGGTGCCGTTGGCAGCGCAGACGTCTCGGCAGGCGGCTCGACCGAGAGCGCTGTCGAACCCGCAGTACGACGCGCACGACGACGTCGGCGTCGCGTTCGCGATGCACACGTCTGCGCAGCCCGCCTCGCCCTCCGGGCTGTCGAACCCGCAGTACGACACGCACGACGACGTCGGCGTCTCGTTGGCGATGCACACGTCTGCGCAGCCCGCCTCGCCCTCCGGGCTGTCGAACCCGCAGTACGACACGCACGACGACGTCGGCGTCTCGTTGGCGACGCACACCCGCGCGCAGCCCGCCTCGCCCTCCGGGCTGTCGAACCCGCAGTACGACACGCACGACGACGTCGGCGTCTCGTTGGCGACGCACACGTCTGCGCAGCCCGCCTCGCCGCACCCCGTGTCGAAGCCGCAGTACGACACGCACGACGACGTCGGCGTGTCGTTGGCGACGCAGACCATGGCGCAGCCGGCCTCGTCGGCCGCCGTCGAGGTGCCGCAGCGGCTCGCGCACGAGGACGTGGCGGTGCCCTCGTCGAGGCAGGTCAGGTAACAGGTCGACGCGCCGGTGCAGGGCGTGCTCGGGGTCACGGATCCTGCGTCCGATCCGGGGTCGTTGCCGCCATCGGGCGTCGGTGCTCGCCCGGCGTCCGGCGTCCCCGTGCACTCCTCACACACGACCGCGCACGAGCTCGCCGCCGTCTCGCCGCACACGTCGGGATCGCAGCACTCATCGCCGCTCCGCGAGCACTCGCACACACCGTCCTCGCACGCGAAGTCGGTCGTGCACACCGTCATCGACGACGACGAGTCGAGCCTCGACGACGTGCCCGCGTCGCTGCCGCCGCCTGCGTCGCCACATCCTCCGAGCAGCAGGAACCCGCCGATGACGCTCACGAGCGTCCGGCTCGTCGTCGCGTTCCGTCGTCGCTCTGTCATCCGCGCCTCCCCCATGCGGCGGCAGTGATGACCGAACGGCCGCGGAGGGCAAGCGAAGCGCGCCTCTCGCGACCGGAGGCGCGCATCCACCGATCAGCGGCGCCGTCGGCGGCGCCAGGTGAGCGCGATCGTGATGCCGATGATCGCGAGCAGCGCCGGTAGGCCGCGCACGTGGCCGATGCTCGCGGAGCAGCCGCCGCGCCCTGCGACGCTGCCGCCGCGGCGCTCGCAGAATTGATCGTCGCTGACGCCGGGCTCGCCCTCGGTGAGCACGACGCGCGAGCCATCGGGGAGCTCGATGTGCTGCGGCGCGGTCGAGACGAAGAACTCGGGGCCGCACTCGGTCACCGTCGTCGCGGTGTGCACGTTCGACTGCATCGGTACGCCGGCGTCGATCATGAACTCGGGATCGAGCGTCATCTCCTCGGCGCTCAGCGTGGTGAAGAGGCGCGTGAGCACCGAGTGCCGCGCGAGCATCGCCTGCGCGTCGAGGCGCGGCTGTGTGATCTGCTCGTCGATCGCGAGCGTCAGGCCCGCCGGGTCGAACGAGGTCGCCGTTCCGCACGTGGTGCCCTGCGCCATGCAGCTGGCCATCGACGCGGGCTCGACGAAGCGCCCGATGATCGACGCGAGCCCCCCGTCGGCGGTGTAGCCGCGGCTCTGCAGCTCGCGCGCGTAGGTGGAGGTGCTCGTGACGGTCGCGAGGTCGTCGACCGACGGCAGCTCGAGCGAGAGGCTCGGCACGTCGCCCGCGTAGTCGGTCACGAACGCGTGGCCGCCGGCGTCGTCGACCGCGGCCGAGACGTGATCGGTCCAGAGCAGCGAGCCGTTCCAGAGCCGGAGATCGTTCGCGGGCGGCTCGAGCAGCGAGTAGTTCGTCGGCACCGCGGGCGCGTCCGCCAGGAAGTACGCGGCGATCGGCAGGTCGGGCACGGTCGCGATCGCGGTCAGGCGGATCGGCAGGCAGGGCTGGGTCTCGGCCATGCGCAGCACCAGCGGCTGGATCTCCGAGACCATCGCGCCGTTGCGGAGCCGCAGCGCGACGAAGAGCTGGCGTGCCGCGACGTACTCGCCCATCAGCGGGATCGACGACTCCGGGATGTCGTAGCCGTTGTCCGTGAGCCACGTCTGCAGCTCCTCGGCGGTGCCGCCCGAGAGCACGACCGTCTCGTACGGACCGACCGTCTCCTCGCGCACGACCGTGACCCCGCCTCCGTCGAAGGACACGCCGACGGCCGCGTCGGCGAACCCACGCGCGGGAAAGGCATCTGCGCTCTCGGCGGCACACCCGAACGACGACATCGGGTAATCGCAGGCCGGCTCGGAGCGGCACACTCCATCCGTTCGTGTCGCACTCTGGAAGCTCGGCCCGGTCGCCTGCGCGAGCGACTGGAAGAGGGCCTCGGAGCCGACGGCGATGTCGAGCGGCAGCACCGGGACCGGGAGGATCCACGCGAACTCGGCGGCCGTCCCCTGGTAGACGATGCGGATCGTCATGGTGAGCGATCCGTCGTCTTCCACGGCGTAGACGATGTCCTCGCCGGCCTGGTTGACCGGCGCGGCCGCGCTGCAGAAGAAGCCGCCGCAGGCCGCGGCGTCGGCCGGTGTCAGCGCGAGCGCGACCAGCGCTGCGAGTGTGATGCGGGCGCGTGTCATGTCGTTCCCCTCCGGTTCGAATGCGAAGCGAGCCGCCCACCGCAAGCGTCGTGCCGCTCGCGACCGCTCGCGTTCGCTGCGTGCTTCCGGGCCTCCGAGGCGAGCGCTCCTGCCGGATCAGGCGTGCTCTCGCGCCTGCCCGCCCGCGACCGCGCGCAGCACCAGCTCGACGAGGTACTCCGGCGAGCAAGGCTTCCGGCACACGCTCGTGGCGCCGCGCGCGCGCGCCTTCGCGAGCACGTCTTCGTCGGCGCCCGAGAGCACGATCACCGGGATGTCGCGGGTCTCGGGGAAGCGCCGCAGCTGCGCGAGCACGCCCATCCCGTCGAGGTGCGGCATCCCGAGATCCAGCACGATCACCGCCGGCCGCATCAGCCGCGCGCTCGCCAGCGCCTCGCGCCCGTCGTCGACGTGGACCGTGCGCAGCCCCGCCCGCACCAGGATCATGACCGCGAGCTCGCGCGCGTCCGCCTGATCCTCGGCGATCAGGACGAGGGGAGCTGCGCTCCCGAAGAGCGCCGCGTCGGCGTCGGAGGACATGGCAGCCGCAGCGTACGCCACTCGCGGGTCACTCGGTTCACGTGGGCACCGAACCGCCGAGATCAACGAGGTCGGCACGATATCCGCGCACCCGCCTGCGGCGAGCAGCGCTCATCGAGCGCCCCGCGCGACCGCGACCCGCGCCGTGACCGGGCGCCACTGGGTCGCGAGCGAGTACGGGAGCGCGACGCACGCGACGTGGATCCACAGCGCGAGGTCGGCCGGCGCGACGCGCACCAGCAGGACGAAGAAGAGCGCGGCGGCGATCACGCGCGGTCCCGCGACGCCGAGCGGGATGCCGTCGCCTCGCGACCGCGCGCGCGCCACCGCGATCGTGATCGGCACGGTGATCGCGACGAGCGCGACCAGCGACCCGACGCCGAGATCGCCGCGCAGCGTCCAGCGGAAGAGCGCCCACCAGCTCGCGGCGATCAGCGCGTGCCCGACCAGCGGCGCGATCGGCACCACCAGCGCGCGAGCCCACCCCTTCGCGCGGCTCAGCACGAGATCCGCGCCGAGCGCGAAGTAGCCCCAGCCCAAGATGCCGAGCACCGGCACCGAGAGGTGCCCCGCCTCCGCCCACGACCAGAGCCCGGCGCGCACCGCGACACCTCGACCAGCGACGCGTCGAGCGCGACGATCGCACCGACGATCGCCGCGCGCCGCAGCCCCTCGGCGCGCGGGAAGAGGCCCGTCGCCACGTCGCGCGCCGAGAGGATCACCAGCGGCCAGATCAGCGGCACCAGGATCGGCACGTCGCCGACGCGCCCGTCCCACGCGGCGTCGTACGCGTAGAACCGGTAGAGCGAGATGCACGTCTGCTCGCCGATCCAGCCCGCGCCCGCGAGCAGCGCATAGTCGGCGAGCAGCGCGCGCCACGGCGTGCGCCGCGAGACCGCGACCAGCGTCGCGACGACGATCCCCACGCACGCGAGCTCGAAGACGCGCATCGGCACGGCGCCGACTCTATACACGCCCGCGGCGATCACGCCGGTTCGCTCGAGTCAGAGTCTGTCCAGAAGTCGCTGAGGAAGGCAGGAAGGCAGGAAAAACCTCCTGGTTTCCTGCATTTCTCAGCGGTCTCGTCCGATCGAGCGACAGGCTTTCAGCGGCCGTGGATCGCCTCGAGGCGGCCTGGCGTGCGCGGCTCCTGGATCGCGTCGGTCGGGACCCACGGCTCGATGATCGTGGTGACGACGGTGCGGTCGGGCCCGGCTTCGGCCTCGGGATCGACGCAGTGGCGCGCCTCGCGCTCGAGCTCGCGGGTGCGCACCCGGAGGCGCATGATCAGCGCGCGCTCGCGGCGCGCCATCTCGGCATCGCCGGTGCGCTCGTAGCGCGCGGCGCGCGCGGTCCGCTCGAGCG
>JALYRN010001153.1 GCA_030855295.1 Myxococcota bacterium
CCGCCGAGGCCGAGCGTGGTGCGCGGCTCGCGCGGCGGCGCGAGCTCGGTCGCCTCGCGGGCGTCGCCGCCGTGGATCCCGAGCTTCGCCCAGAGCTCGCGGTCGAAGAGGTGCGTCGGGCGCACGTTCCCGAGGGCGGCGAGCATGCTCTCCTTCACCTTCGGCGCGTGCGTCTCCATCTCCGCGAGCATGCGCTTCACCTGCTTGCGCATCAGGTTGTCCTGCGACCCGCAGAGATCGCAGGGCAGGATCGGGAACGCCTCGAGCTCCGCGAAGCGCGCGATCGTCGGCTCCGCGCAGTACATCAGCGGACGGATCACGGTATTGCGACCGTCGTCGCTGACGAGCTTCGGCGGCATCGACTTGAGCGAGCCCGCGAACATCATGTTCAGGAGCAGGGTCTCGAGCGCGTCCTCGCGGTGATGGCCGAGCGCGATCTTCGTGCAGCCCAGATCCTGCGCGACGTTGTAGAGGATGCCGCGCCGCAGCCGCGAGCACAGCGAGCAGTACGTGCTCTCCTCGGGCACCTTCTCCTTCACGATCGAGTAGGTGTCCTCGCGCACGATGCGGTGCTCGAACCCGTGCGCCTCGAGCCAGCGCGAGAGCGGCGTGCCGTCGTAGCCGGGGTGGCCCTGATCCAGGTGCACCGCGAGCAGCTCGAAGCGCACCGGCGAGCGCCGGCGCATCAGCTCGAGCATGTGCAGCATGGCGTAGGAGTCCTTGCCGCCGCTCAGGCAGACCATCACGCGGTCGCCCTCGCCGATCAGCTCGAAGTCGCCGATACACCGACCGACACCGCGAGACAGCTCGCGCTCCAACCGCTCGCGCTCGTCCATCTGCGTCCTGGTGTGACGTTCACGCCGGAGGACCGCAACCCGGATGATCGCGGCGCGGTCCGCGTGGTATGTTCGACGCCCGATGAGCGACGCCCACTTCCGGCGCAGCGCACGCGCTGCGATCGAGCTGCGCGTGTGCTTCCGCCGCGACGAGCCGGGCTCTGCGCTCGAGAAGGCGGGGCGCATCGCGGATCTCGGCATGGGCGGCGCGTTCGTGCAGAGCGAGCGTCCGCCCGCGATCGGTACGCCGATCGTCCTGACGCTGCAGGCGCCCACCGCGTGGGATCCGCTCGAGCTGCCGGCCGAGGTGCGCTGGACCAGCGACGACGACGCGGCGGGCGCCATGACCCGGGCCGGAGCGATCCCGGCAGGCTTCGGCCGCGGCTTCGGTCTGAAGTTCCGCGCGCTCGCGCCGACGCAGGCCGCCGCGCTCTACGAGCTCCTGAGCTCCGCGGGGTTCGGGGAGCGCGAGGAATGAGCAGCCCCCGCCCGCGCGTGAGCGGGGTCGCGCAGACCGAGCGACCGCCCGCACCTTCCGGCTCGAGCGCCGCGAGCGGCTTCCAGACCGAGGGATGGATCGGCCGGCTCGTCGACGGCCGCTATCAGATCGAGTCGCTCCTCGGCGAGGGCGGCATGGGCGCCGTCTTCCTGGCGCAGCACGTGAAGCTCGCGAAGAAGGTCGCGCTCAAGGTGATCCTTCCGCAGTTCGCGGGAGACGGCGAGCTCGCGGAGCGCTTCGCGCGCGAGGCGATGGCGAGCGCGAAGCTCGATCATCCACACGTCGCGAGCGCGCTCGACTACGGCTCGTTCCCCGAGGGCGGCGCGTACCTCGTGATGCCCTACGTGCGCGGGCGCAGCCTGCGCGACGCGATCGAGTCGCAGATCGTCTCGCCGAGCGGCGGCGCGGGCTGGCGCTTCGCGTGCGAGATCGGTGCGCAGATCGCCGACGCGCTCTCGGCCGCGCACGCGCAGAAGATCGTGCACCGCGATCTCAAGCCGGAGAACGTGATCCTCGAGCCGCGCGAGGACGGCAGCGAGCTCGTGAAGGTGCTCGACTTCGGCGTCGCGCGCGTCGTCAGCGACGATGCCGATGGCGGGCACGGAGCTGCCGGCAAGGCGCTCACGCGCATCGGTACGATCATCGGCACCCCCGGCTACATGGCGCCCGAGCAAGCGCTCGGAGAGAGCGTCGACACGCGCGCCGACCTGTACGCGCTCGGCGTGCTGCTCTGGGAGATCATCGCGCGCGAGCAGCTCTTCCCGGAGGACGACCTCACCGCGATCCTCACCAAGCAGCTCACGAGCGAGGCGCCTCGGCTCGTGACGATCGTGCCCGACCTGCCGCCGGAGCTCGACGAGATCGTCGCGCGACTCCTCGCGCGGGCGAGAGACGATCGGCCGCAGCGCGCGGGCGAGGTGCGCGACCTCCTCTCGCGGCTCGCGCTGGGCGCGACGCTCGAGCGCAAGATGCTCTCGGGTGAGATCTCGGTGCCGTTCCGCGTCGAGACGCCGGCGCCGCACGCGCGCACCGCGGACTCGACCGGCGCGCAGGCCGCGGTCGGCGCGGCGCCGACGATGCACGC
>JALYRN010000274.1 GCA_030855295.1 Myxococcota bacterium
GGAGACGGATGCGTTCGAGGCCCAGCGGGCGTACAAGTCGTCGCTGCATCAGCTGATCTGGGAATCGGGCCTCGTCCTCGCGGTGGGCATGGCGCTCGGTCCGCTGGTCGGGTGGTAGATGCCGCGAGGAGCCGACGAGACGGTGCACGAGGACGAAGCGCGCGCGATGCTCGCCGCGGCGGAAGCGTCGATCGGCGCCCGGTGGCAGTCGCTGTGCCCGGCCCGACCGGACAGTCGCCGGCTCGTCGAGCTGACGCCGGAGCGATCGCTCCCGCGGGAGGTCCGCCTCGCGATCGCGCGCGGGCTCGCCGCGATCGGTGCCGCGGTGGTCCGGAGCTTCCCGGAGAACGTGTTCTGCGATCTCGATCTGGTGCTCGGCGAGCTGGAGCGAGGCGGCGCGAGGCACGGACGCGGCTGGGTGGAGCAGACCGCGGGCACGATCGAGTCGCTGCACGATCTCTTCGGCTGCGGCACCGCGATCCAGTTCCGGTACGTGCACGACTTCCTCTACGGATACGACTGGGCGCGCTGGGTGCAGCGCGATCGCGCGGCGCGCGCGGAGATCGGGCCCTTCGATCTGCGCTTCCTCGAGCACGCGCAGCGGCGCGGCGAGGAGCTCGCGGCGATGATCGAGGACGGTGATCCGAGGTACCACCGCATCCCGCGCGGGGCGCATCGCAATCCGTTCCCGTTCGCGCGTGATCCGTCGTCGGAGTCGATGCTGCTGCGCGATCTCGCGAGCCGCGGCTGGATTCCGGTCGAGGCGTGGCGTCGCGACGCCGAGCCGCGATGGGACCGCGACTACGGCGCCGAGCGCGAGCGGCGAGCGCGCGAGCTCGGGCTTTCGCGCGCCGGATGATCTCGGCGCCGCGCGGTCAGCACAGGATCGCGATCGTCCAGCCGACGAGCGCGCCGGTGCTCGCGGCGCCGGTCGCGATCATGAAGAGCAGGAGCGCGCGGCGGTCCGGACGACCGCGCGGCATCATCGGGATCGCGGTGCCGAGCGCGCCGAGGGGGAGCGCGGTCGCGACGACGCGCGCGAGGTGCGAGGGGAAGGGGACCAGGATCGCGCCGAGCACGATCGCGAGCGCGATCAACGCCACCAGATCACGGGGCGCGCGGTCCATCCCACGGCGCACCGTCCAGGTGCGCTTGCCGGCCTCGCGATCGGACGGCTCGTCGGGGAGCGAGGTGAGCACGTTGCCCGCCAGGCCGAGCACGAGCGTCGGCACCAGCGCGAGCCACGGGATCGCGGCGAGCGACGGCTCCTGCGCGTGGAAGCCGACCAGCGGGAGCACGACGCCGATGCCGAGCGCCTGCAGCCACTCGCCGCCGCCGCGGTAGGAGAGGGCGAGGGGCGGATAGCTGTAGGCGAGCATGAGCCCGACGGCGGCGAGCGCGAGGATCGGCAGGAGCGGGCGCTCGAGCGCGAAGGGCAGGGTGCCCGCGACGAGGATGCCCGAGAGCGCGATCGCCAGCAGCAGCACCAGGCGCGGCGAGAGGCGGCCCTCGGGGAGCACGCGGGAGCCGCCGGAGAACACGTTGAACGTCGCGTTCCTGGCGTCGGCCTCGCGATCGGCGAAGTCGTTCGCGAACACGATGAACAGGTGATCGACCAGGCCGAACACCTGCGCCAGCACCAGCATCCGCCACGAGAACGCGCCGGTCATGACGTACGCGAGCGCCTGTCCGTAGAGCAGCGGAGGGGCGATGTTGCCGTGCGCGAGCGGACGAGCGGCTTGAAGGAGGGCGCGCAGCACTCGGATCTCGTACCATGGGCCCGCGATGGACGACCTGGTCCTGCTGATCCTCTGCTCGCCCTCGGGTGCCGGCAAGACGACGCTCACGCGCCACCTGCTGGACAACCTGCGCGACTTCACGTTCTCCGTCTCGCACACGACGCGCAAGCCGCGCGCCGGCGAGGTCGACGGGCGCGAGTACCACTTCGTCGATCGCGTCCGGTTCCAGGAGCTGATCGCGTGCGGCGAGTTCGCGGAGTGGGCCGAGGTGCACGGCAACCTCTACGGCACCAGCGTGCGCGAGATCGAGCGGGCGCGCGTCGAGGGGATGCGCGGCATCGTGTTCGACGTCGACTACCAGGGGGCGCGCCAGATCAAGGCGAAGCTGCGCGAGGCGATCGGCGTCTTCGTGCTGCCGCCGTCGATGGACGAGCTGCGCCGCCGGCTCGAGGGACGCGGCACCGAGGACGAGAGCACGATCCAGCGGCGCTTCCAGAAGGCGTGGATCGAGATCGAGCACTACGGCTTCTTCGACTTCCTCGTCGTCAACGACGATCTCGTGCGCGCGCAGGCGGCCGTGCTCGGCATCGCGCTCGCGGAGCGCCACCGCCGATGGCGCCTCGCGCCGGCGGCCGAGGCGCTCCTCAAGAGCGGCCGCTGAACGAGCCGGTCGGCTGGCTGCGAGATCGCGTGTGGCTCGAATCGTCCGCCATCGTGATAGCCTCCCGCGCCATGTCGCTCCTCCGTGTCGTCTCGGTCGTCGCTCTCGTCCTCGCCGTCTGCACCGTCGTGGGGGCGCACGCGTCGGCGCAGTCCTCGGCCCCACCCGACGTCGTACGGTTGCATGACGGCACGTTCCTCCGCGGCACGATCGTGGAGCGCTCACCGTCGCAGGTGATCGTGCTCCTGCCGACCGGCGAGACGCGGACGTACGCCGCGGAGCTCGTCGAGTTCGCGGGACCCGACGTGCCGGCGGGCCCGGCGATCGTGCAGGTGCCGGCTGCGGCGCCGCGCGAGCGCATGGCGACGCTGCACGTGCGCTCGCGCCAGCGGGAGCTGTCGCTACAGCAACTCCAGGGAAGCGCGAGCGTGACGGTTTGGACGGGGCGAGGGTCGGGGACGGCGCGCATCGATCAGTTCGGCGTCGTGTGCAACGCGCCGTGCGACGTCGAGGTTCCCGAGGGCACTTATCAGCTCGGGGTCGCGCAGGGCACCGGCGACGCGGCGCGCGCCGGTCGCCCGATCGAGCTCCGCGGCGACGTGACGCTCGACCTCGCGTACAACGATCGCTCGGGCCAGCGCGTCGCGGGCTGGCTCACGTTCGGACTGGGCGCGGCCGCGGGCGCGGCGCTGCTGGTCGCGGGGATCTTCACCGGGCCGACGTACTCCTCGTCGTTCGGCTACTCGCGCCGTGATCTGAACGTGCCGATGATGATCGCCGGTGGCGTGGTGTTCGGCGTCGGCATGATCGTGGGGATGATCTTCGCGTTCATGCAGGACGCGCCGTCGATCGAGGTCGCCGCGGACGGCGTGCGGTTCTGATCGCGATCACGTCAGGCCTTCGCGGAGGGCGCGCGCGAACTTGAGGGCGAAGGCGTAGATCGAGAGCTGGGGCGGGGTGCCGATCGAGGTGGGGAAGATCGATCCGTCGAGGACCGAGAGGCCGCGCACCTGGTGGTGGCGGCCCTCGGCGTCGACGACCGAGGTGCGGGGATCGGCGCCCATGCGGAGGGTGCCCATCGGGTGGACCGCGGTCAGCGGAACGTCGTGCGGGGAGAAGCGGGACTGATCGAGCTGCGCGACGTCGCGCTCGCTGCGGATGGTGATCGGCGGCACGCCCGCGACCATCACCTCGCGCGCGCCGGCCGCCAGGAGGATGCGCGCCGCGCCGCGTGCGCCGAGGGCGAGCTGCTCGCGATCGGCGCGGGTCGGGGCGTACGCGATGCGGATGCGGTCCCCGTCGAGGTAGACGCGGCCGGCGGTCTCGTCGTGGACCATCGCGGCGAGGACCGCGAGGTTCGGGTAGGTGCGCATCGAGCGCATCAGGTCGGGGCCGAAGCCGGGCATCGACGCGGCGGTGCCGACGGGATGCGCGAACGAGGGGACGATCCAAGCGCGTCGATCGGAGCCGGGGCGCAGGTCGAGGTGCTCGGTGCAGTCCCAGCTCTGCGGGATGCCGCGCCAGCTCTCGAGGCGCTCGTCGAAGAGGCCTGCGATCGCGGCGCCGGGGTGCAGGCGCAGGCCGACGCCGAGCTGCGCGTGAGGATCGGGCAGCGCGCTGCGGAGCGCGATCGCGGCGGAGCCGATCGCGCTGCCCGCGAGCGCGATCGCGTGCGCGTCGACCCGGAGCGAGCCGCGCGGGTAGCCGTCGGCGTCGAGCAGCGTCGCGTCGACGCCGACGACGCGCGAGTCGCGATGGCGCACCCGCTCGACGCGCGCGTCGGTGATCACGCGGGCACCGCGGGAGAGCGCGTCCGGAACGAGCACTCGGCGGGCGTTGAGCTTGCCGTCGTATGCGCAGCCGAGCTCGCAGAAGCCGCTGCCGATGCAGCGTTCGTCGCGGTTGTGCGAGAGCCGGCCGCCAGCCCATCCGAGCGCTTCGAGGCCGCGCTGGAGCACGCGGTTGTTGGCGTTGATGCGCGCGTCGTCGATCGGGCGCACGCCGAGGAGCGACTCGACCTCGTCGAAGAACGGCGCCATCGCGTTGGGGCCGACGCCGTCGATGCCGAGCTCGTCGGCCCAGTGCGTCAGGATCTCGGGGGCGGTGCGCTTGCAGAGGTTGGTGTTGTGGATCGTCGAGCCGCCGAGGCCGCGCCCGGAGAGCACGAGCAGCGCGAGGTCGTCGGTGCGGCGGCCGCCCATCTCCGCGAAGAGGCGCGGGATCATGTGCTCCTCGCGCTGATCGAAGTCGGCGGGCAGATGATCGTCGCCCTCTTCGAGGAGCACGACGTCGAGCCCCTGGCTCGCGAGCTCGCGCGCCGCCATCGAGCCGCCCGCGCCGCCGCCGCAGATCACGACGTCGCAGTCGAGCGTGCCGCCGGGCTCGAGCTCGCGGCCGCGCTGCAGCGTCACGGCGCGCCTCCTCGACGCCGGCCGAGCTGCGACGCCGCGACCCAGCCCTCGGCGGGACGATCGACCAGCGGCCCGTCGTAGCCGATCGCGCCCCACGTGCGGGGGCTCGAGAAGTACGCCATCGCGCAGAGCGACTTCAGCGCGGAGAAGCCGCCGCGCAGCAGCAGCGTGCCGCTCTCGGACATCGCGCGCAGCACGTCGTCACGCCCCTCCTGATCGAGCCGCGTGAAGCGCGTCACGTGACCCCCGAGCATCGGCAGCGCGTGCTCGAGCAGGTGAAGGAGGCGCCGGAGATCGGCGCGGTTCGCGGGATCGAGCTGCGCGACGAGATCGTCGATCGCGAGCGCGACGTCGAGCTCCTCGGGGGTCGGGAGGTCATCGGCGTCGCGGCGCAGGATCGAGGAGGCGGCGGCCTCGACGACCAGGTACTCCTTGGGCGAGAGCGCGACCAAGCGTGAGGCGATGCGCGCGGGCACCGAGTAGCCGGAGACGTTCCAGGCGAGCGCGCCGCCGACGCCGAGCGCGATCGAGCCGCCGATGCCGACGCGGAGCCAGCGGCGGCGGGAGAACGTCCGCGCGCCTGCGCCGGCAGACGTCTCGCGGTCGCGCTCGGTCACGTCACGCCCCGCGCCACCGCCGCACCCGCAGATCGATCAGATCGCGCGCGACGCCGACGATGCGATGCCACTGCGTGCTCTTGCTCTGCCCGGCGCGGCGCGGGCGGCACTCGATCACCACGGTCGCCGCCGTCAGGCCCGCGGCGAGCGCGCGGATCGGGAACTCGAAGTTCAGGAAGAACGTGTCGGGCGTGAGCTGCGCCGGATCGAAGAGGCGCCGACGGAACAGGTACGGGCCGTCGCTGCGAAGCCACACGCCGTGCACGCCTGCGATCAGGGCGCGCACGCCGAACGAGAACACCTTCCGGTCCCATCCGTCGTCACGCCGCTCGTACACCGAGAGCACGACGTCGGCGCCGCTGCGTCGCTGGGCGTCGCGCAGCGTCGCGATCGCGTCGGGCGCGATCTGTCCGTCGGCCGGCAAGAACGTGATCCACCCGCCGCGCGCGGCCGCGACGCCGGTCTTCAGCGCAGCGCCGATACCGCGGTTGGTCTCGTGCCGGAGCACGGCGTGCGGCATGCCCGCGAGCGCCCGCGCCGCGGCCTCGGACGTGCGATCGCGGGAGCCGTCGTCGACGAAGACGATCTCCGCGCCGGGCTCGTTCGCCTCGAGCCACGCGCGCAGCTCGCCCAGCACGGGGCCGATGTTCTCCTCTTCGTCGTAGGCGAAGACGATGATCGAGACCGCGTCGCTCATTCGGGTCGCTCGCGCAGCACGCGCGCCGGGTTGCCCGCGACCACTGCGTACGCCGGCACGTCCCGAGTGACCACCGCGCCGGCGCCGACCTGCGCGCCGCGCCCGATGCGCACGCCGGGCAGCACGATCGCGCCGACCCCCAGATCGGCGTCGTCGTCGATCGTCACCGGCGCGAGCGCGATCGGCGAGCGCAGGATCGGCAGCGCGCGCCCTGCCTCGGCGTGGGACGAGGTGATCACGTGCACGCCCGGCCCGATGCCGACGTTCGCGCCGATCGTCAGCCCGCCCGCGCCGTGGAGGAACGCGCCCTGTCCGATCCACGTGCCGTCGCCGATGCGCAGATCGTTCTTGTAGTAGCCCTTCACGATCGCGTGGTGGCCGACGTACACGTCGCGCCCGAGGTGCACGCGCTCGGGATGGAACACGAGGCAGCCCTCCTCGAGCACGCATCCCTCGCCGCACGACGCGAGCTCCTCGACGCGGAAGCGACCGGTGCCGTGGCTGCGCGGCGACATCGGCTCATTCTCTCCGATCCGGCGTCGTCGCGGGCGCAGCCGTCGAGCTCGGCAGCCGCAGCACGCCGCCGATCGCGCCGACCAGGTAGTACGTCGAGATCAGCATCAGGCTCGCCGCGGTCGCGTCCTCGAACGAGACGCCGACGTGCGAGTAGAGCTCCTGGAACGCGGCCTCGCGCGCGCCCGCACCGCCCGCCGTGATCGGGATGTAGGAGGTCGCCATCGCGATCGGGACGAACACGAACGATGTCGCGATCGAGAGCTCCGGGTGCAGCGTCGCGACGAAGATGTGACCCGTCAGCGCGACGAACGTCTGGGTGCCGAGCGAGAGCAGCAGCGCGAGCGCGAACGGGGCGGGCCGCTCGATGCGCGGCAAGCTCGCGGCGATCCGGGAGAGCGGTCCCGGCAGCAGCCCGGAGAGCGAGCGTCCGATCGCGATCGCGAGCACTGCGCCGACGCCTGCCACGATCCCGATCCCGCTCCAGAGCAGCAGGCCCTCGACGCCCTCGATCGGGTAGAGGATCGACGAAGTTCCGACGATCAGCAGAAGCCCGACGAGCCCGAGCACGCGCTCGACGAACACCACCGCGACCGCGGCGGTCGCGCCCGCCGCGCCGAACGACTCCCGCGTCGCGACGCCCCGCACCACGTCGCCGCCGACGCCGCCCGGCAACCAGATGTTGTAGAAGAACCCGATCAGGTAGATGCGATAGAGGTGCGCGAACGACGGTGCCCGCGCGGCGCCGTACGCGGAGAGCAGCACGCGCCAGCGCAGCGTCCCGAGGCCGAGGTTCACGAACGTGACGCCGATCGCGAGCGCGAACGAGAGCCACGAGACGCGCAGGAACGCGGCGCCCATCTCGCTCAGGTCCACGCGCGAGAGCACCCACGCGAACGCGGCGGCGGTGACCGCGACGCGCACGATGCGCCAGGCCCACACCCGCGCCGTGCTCGGGGTCTTTCTGGGGGCCGGGTCGAGAGGGGGCTCGGGCTCGCTCACCGCGGCGGCTTGTAGCGCGCGCCCACCGCGAGGCCAACTCGGGCCGCCCCTCGCCTCACCGCAAGCGCTCGGCGAGCGCGGCGATCTCGGCCTCGCGATCGGGATGCATCTCGCGGTAGCGCGCCAGCGCGGCTCGCGCGGGCTCCAGCAGGCCGTCCGACGCTTGCATCCACGCGAGCTGCAGCAGCGCGCGATCGTCGCCGCGGCGCTGCTGCGCGTCGAGCATCTGGGCCGCGCGCGCTGGCTCGCCCAGGGCGACCAGCATCATCGCGAGCTCGCGGACAACATCCTCGGCCGTGGCGAAGATCGCGCCGGCATCGCGCACCACCGGCGGGGGCGGCCGGATCGGGGAGCCGCTGACG
>JALYRN010001154.1 GCA_030855295.1 Myxococcota bacterium
GCGTCGGTCAGCGCGGGCACCTCGAGCGCATCACCGCCCGGCGCCGGCACGCGCACGAGCTGCGCCGTCAGCCCCGCCGCCTCGACGCGATCCTGCGCCTCCGCCGTCGTCACCAGCGCGGTCGGATCGACGTCGAACCCGTCGGCCCGAACGCCGAGCACCAGGGCCGAGCGCAGGGCGGCTGGAAGATCGGAGCGGGTCGCCGGCGCGAGCTGGATCGCGGCGGGGGCAGCCTCGGTCACGCGCGCCTCGGCCGGGCGCTCGGCGGCGGGCGTCTCGCACGTGCACGCGACGGCGGTGATCGTGATCGCCAGCGCGATCGCGAGCCGCGCGATCACATGCACGCCGACCAGAGACCGGCGCCGGCCGCCTCGGCCGCGCTCTGATCCGCCGAGAACGTCGGGGCGAACGCGTCGTTCGGCCGGATCGTCAGCGTGTCGGCGAGACCTCGACGGAGCAGCTGGCGGTTCCACATGTCGCTCGAGGTCTCGTCGCCCGCCGACGCGCCGACCCACACGTACGCGAGGTCGCGCCCGAAGTCGTCCTGGCAGTCGGCGTCGTAGGTCAGCCAGACCGGCCGACCGAGGAGCTGCTCGGTGAACCGCGTCGACTCGCCCGAGTAGCACTCCGCCGGCACGCCCGCCTCGTGCGAGACCTCGGGCGAGTTCACGCCGATCAGGCGCACGCGCACCTCGGTCGAGTCGGCGACGCGCTGCACGCCGACGGTGTCTCCGTCGAGCACGTACGCGACGATCCCCAGCGACGGGGGCGCGCACGGAGAGGGCGTCGCCGGCAGCGCGTCGGGCGAGAGCGCGCGCAGCGCGTCGTCCTCGAACCTGATCGGCGCATCGAACGCCGTTCCCGGGAGAGGGGCTCCGCCCGCATCACGCAGGCTCTCGTTGCGGCCGGGGCAGCCGGCCAGCGCGAGCAACGAGGCGACGACGAGGAGGAGCCGAGGGAGGTGCAAGGGGTTCTCCGGAAGGGCGGCGATCAGAACCGGAAGCGCGCCTCGAGCCGGAGCTCGCGCTCGACCTCCGGATCGTCTGCGCGCCGGGGGTTCGGGTTCTCCTCGAGGTACGTCTCGCTGTAGAGGAACGCGAGGATCCCGGTGCTGCGGAAGAAGTACCAGTGGATCGCCGCGCGCCACTGCAGCTCGTCGAGCTGCTCGCGGAACGCCGGATCCATCGGGGGGAACGCGCCGGCGCTCCAGTTCTCGACCATGTACACGCCGCCGAAGTCTGCCGCGAAGAAGAGGATGCGCGGGATCAGCAGCACGCCGACCTGGACGTTGAACGAGGTCTGGATCGGGACCGTCTGCGGGTCGTCGAAGAGGAAGCGCGTGTAGCTCTCGATGCGCAGCGAGAAGTGCCACACCTGGAAGAGCGAGAACACGTTCGTCGCCGCGAAGCGCTCGGCGGGGCGCTGGTCGTACTTCGCGCCGACCGAGAGGCCCCACGTCAGCGGCGCCGGCGTGTAGAGGAACGGCGAGTCGAAGCGATCGTAGTAGCCGATGATGTTGAGCTGCAGCGCGCCGCCGGCGGCCCACGCGAAGTTGCGATCGTCGGAGCGGAAGAAGCGCCCACCGACGTTGCCCGTGAACTCGCCCGCGCCGGCCGCGCCGAACACGCGGAAGCGCAGCGTGCCGCGATCGTCGATCGGACCGCCGGTCTCGAGCGCCGCGCCATTGCCCTGCTCGAACGCGCTGTAGAGATAGAACGCCGGCGTGAGCAGCGGCTGCCGTGCCGCCGAGATGATCAGGCCGGGCGACAGGCCGCCGAAGCCGCTGTTGAGCGAGATGTAGTGGCCCTGGCTCGAGATCGGGATCTGGAAGTTCGCGAACGTCAGCCGGACCCGCGACTCCGCGCGCACGTTGATCAAGAAGAACGAGTTCTCGATGAACGGGATCGGCCCGAGCGCGCGGAGCTGCAGCAGCGTGAAGCCTGCCTCCGGCGCGTTCGTGACGCGCTCCCCGGTGCTCGGGGACTGATCGTAGTTGAACTGGATCGATGCGCCGACGCCGGCGACCACCGAGAAGCGCAGCCCCGGCGTGCCGTTGCAGACCGTGACCTGCGGATCGAAGCGGCAGCCGAAGTCCGCGCAGTCGGAGCGACCGTCGAAGTCGTTGTCGATGCCGTCGGAGCACGTCTCGTCGGTGCGCTCGCCGTTCGCGTCGCCGCCGGTGCCGATCAGATCCTCGACGCTCTGGCCCTCGCCGAGCTCGGGCAGATCCTCCGCGCCCGCGCCGAGCGCCCCGGCGCCTCCGCCGCCTGCCGCGCCGCGCCAGCTGCCGCTGCACACGGTGATGCCGCCGACCTGACAGTCGGCGTCTTCGCAGTCGACCATCTGGTCGCCGTCGTTGTCGATGTAGTCGCTGCACGCCGCGTCGGTTCGCTCCTCGCGCCCGCCCGCGTGGCAGAT
>JALYRN010001155.1 GCA_030855295.1 Myxococcota bacterium
GCGAGCGCGAGCTCGTGCCGGCGCAGCGGCGGCGTGGTGCGCGGCAGAGGCGCACCGATCGCCTCTTCGATCGCCGAGATCACCGACGATGGCTGCCGCACCTCGCCGGTCTGCTCGTCGCGCGCGACCCACGAGAGCACCAGACGCTCGCGCGCGCAGAGCAAGGTCTCGAGGAAGGTGTAGCGGTCGCGCTCGTCGATCGCGACGTCGCCCGGCCTGCGCGCCGCCGCCCGCAGATCGAGCCCGGTGTCGAGCTCGCGCGCCGGAAAGCGCCCCTCGCCCATGCCGAGCACGAACACCGCGCGGAACGGGATCGCGCGCATCGGCAGCAGCGACGCGACCACGACTCCGTCGCCGAGCGGCACGCCCCGCGCGGCCGGGAGCGCCTCGAGCTCGGCGCGCGCGAGCTCGGCCGCGATGCGATAGCCGACCTCGACTCCCGCGTCGCGTGCCGACAGCGCCGCGAGCCCGGTCAGGCATCGGCGCAGCTCCGACTCCTCGGCGCCCTCGGCGACCACGAGGTACGCGCGCAGCATCGCCTCGAAGAACGCCGCCCACGCGCTCGGCAGCATCTTCGCGTCCCGCGCGAAACGCGCGTCCGACGCGAGCGAGCGGACCAGGAGACCGAGCCCCTGCCCCAGCTCGTCCGAGCTCGCGATCTCCTCGGGCAGCAGCGCCATCCCCCCGAGCGGCACTGGCTCGCGGCTGCCGCTGCGCTCTCCCTCCATCACCGCGCCGAGCGCGAGGCGCCGCACCGCTTGATCCCAGTGCACGCGCCCGCTCGCCTCGAGGTACGTGCCGCGATGATCGCGCGCGTCGATGCCGTGGAAGACGCCCAATCGATCGCAGAGCGAGGGCACCCGCGCGGGATCGGCATCGGGCCAGCGCGCGATCACCAGCGGATGCGCGATCACGTCGAGCACCTCGGCGCGCGTGAACGACGACGCCGGCAGATCGATCAAGCGCAGCGCGCAGTCGGCCACCCGTGAGCGCGACGCGAGCGCGAGATCGGCGGCGTTCCACGGCAGCTCGTGCGCCTCCGCGAACACCGCCTCGAGGTGCGGCAGGTAGCGATCGCGATCGGGCCCGTTCACGAGCACCGCGATCTCGTGGAAACGATAGGGCCGCGCAGTGACGCGCGCCTGGTCGATCAGCGACCAGATCTCGCCTGCGAGCGTCTCGATCTCGCGACGGATCGAGGGGCACGCGAGCGCGCGCACGCTTCCGTCGTCGACGCCGCCCGGGGCGATCGGCGCGCGCCGCAGGATCGACGACTGCAGGCGCGTGAGCAGCGTGGCGTCACCGGGATCTTCGAACGACGCGTGCGCATCGAAGCCCGTGAGCTCGTCGAGCATCGCGACGTGCTCGCGGCCCGGGCGCCCCCACGCGCGCAGGAGCGCGTTGTCGACGTCGGCCTCGAGCGCGTACGGGTCGTCCTCCCCCTGCGAGCGCGCGCGCCGTGAGCGACGACGCGCCTCGGCGTCGCTCAGCGCGTCCTCCCAGAATTCCTCGCACGGGTTGAGCGCGTACACGTGCAGGTCGGACGACGCGCCGAGCGCCGCGAGCGCCTGCTGGAAGACGCGCGCGACGTACGACACGCCGAACACGTGCGCCTCGCCCGCCGCCGCGACCACGCCCCGCGCGCGCAGCGCCTCGGCCAGCGTGAACGCTTCTGTGTCCGCGTTGCCGCGCGCGCGCGCCGCGAGCCAGAGGGCGCGCTGCCAGCGCTCGGTCGCCGCGAGGTCGGAGCTCTCGAGCTCGAGCTCACCGCGCTCCCACGCCTCGAGCATGCGCGGGCGCGAGTAGCCGTACTCCTGGAACAGATGCGCCAGCCGGCGCGCGAGCTGTACGCAGCGACGCGCCGTCGCGTCCTCGTCGTCGCCCGCCGCGCGCAGATAGACGCGCACCGGCTCGAGCGCATCGGCCTGGGCATCGGACGACGCCGTCTCGATCGCGCCGTGCAGCGTCGCGAGCACGCGCCCCTCGATCTCCCCCGGGCCGAGCACGCGCCGCCCGCCCTCGATCGTCAGTCGCTCCGAGACGAACCGCTCGAGCCGGAGGAAGCGCAGGTTCGCCGCGATGCCGAGCGTCTCCGCGAGACGCATCTCCACCCAGCGCTCCATCGGCCGGTTCGGCACCACGATCGTCACCGGCTCCAGCGGATCGGCGCGCCGCGCGAGCTGCGACGCGAGCGCGCGCAGCATGAGCTCGGTGCGGTTCGAGTAATGCAGCCGGATCATCGCGAGCGCCGAAGGTAGCGCGATCGTCGATCGCGCCGGTCGCGAACTGACGCGCGGAACAGAAGGAGGAGAATCGCCGAGGAAGCCAGCCAGCCGAACGACACGCGCCCGTCAGCGCGA
Organism: Myxococcota bacterium; assembly: GCA_030855295.1. Taxonomy (GTDB): domain Bacteria; phylum Myxococcota_A; class Polyangia; order Polyangiales; family Sandaracinaceae; genus Sandaracinus. The sequence continues at coordinate 2,361 of JALYRN010001155.1, forward strand.
CGCGCCCCGCGCCGGCGTCGCGAGCGGGCGTCAGGGCCCGCGGCGCGGGTGCGCGG
>JALYRN010000275.1 GCA_030855295.1 Myxococcota bacterium
GCCCACGACCGCCGCGCCGCCCGAGACCGCGCCGCCCGAGACCGCGCCGGGATCGACGACTGCTCCGCCGCCGCCGAACACCGCAGCGTGTCCGCTCGTCGTCGACGATCCGGCGCCGCCTCTGCACGTGCGCGCGGAGCCGAGCTCGCGCGCACCCGTGGTCGGCGACGCACCGAACGGAACGCGGATCACCGTGCTCGAGCGGCGTGGCCGCTGGGCGCGCATCGACGCGCCCGCGGTGGGCTGGATCTGGACCGAGAGCGTGCGCCCGCGCTGCGAGTGACGCGCTGGCTGCGGCTGCGTCCGCCTAGCCCTCCTTCTTCAGCTCCTCGAGCTCGCGCAGGACCATCTCGACGCGATCGCGCGCGTCGCCGGTCACCTCGGGCGGGATCCGCTTCGTCAGCTTCATGTCGGGCGTCAGCCGCCACGGGCTGCGCGGCTGGCCGACCTTCGCCATCACCTTCGCGGGGTCGAGCCCGGTGTCCTCGCGCAGGTGCAGCGTGACGCGCTCGCGGTTCGCCTCGCAGCCGACCACGCGCAGCGCGCGCAGCACCGTGCGCAGGCCCATCGCGCGCGCATACGTGAGCGCCGCGGGCGGCGGCGGCCCGAAGCGATCTTCCATCTCGGCCGCGAGCTCCGAGACCTCGCTCTCGCTCTCCGCCGACGCGAAGCGCTTGTAGAGCGAGAGCCGCAGTCCGACGTCGCTGACGTAGTCGTCGGGCAGATAGAGCGGCTCGTCGATCGTGATCTCGGTGTCGACCTCGTGGACGATCGGCTCGCCGCGGATCTGCGCGACCGCGTCCTCCAGCATGTGCAGGAAGAGATCGAACCCGACGGAAGCCACGTTGCCGCTCTGCTCGGCGCCGAGCACGTCGCCCGCGCCGCGAAGCTCCATGTCGAGCGACGCGACCTGGAAGCCCGCGCCCAGCTCGCTGAAGCGCTCGAGCGCCTCGATCCGCGCGCGCGCCTCGTCGGTCACCGCGTTCATCGGCGGCGTGACCAGATAACAGTACGCGCGCTCGCGCGAGCGACCGACGCGGCCGCGCAGCTGATAGAGCTGCGCGAGCCCGAAGGTGTCGGCGCGATCGATCACGATCGTGTTCGCGCGCGGGATGTCGAGCCCGCTCTCGATGATCGCGGTCGCGCAGAGCACGTCGTACCGGCCCGCGACGAACTCCGTCATCGTCTGCTCGAGCGCCGCCTCGCCCATCTGCCCGTGCGCCACCGCGAAGCGCGCGTCGGGGACGAGCGCCTGCAGCTTCTGCGCGCGCTCGTAGAGGCCCTCGATCCGGTTGTAGACGAAGAACGCCTGACCGCCGCGCGCGAGCTCGCGCGTGATCGCTTCCTTGATCAGGTGATCGTCCCAGCGCGTCACGAACGTGCGCACCGCCCGGCGATCCGCGGGCGGCGTCGTGATCAGCGACAGATCGCGCAGCCCGCCGACCGCGAGCTGGAGCGTCCGCGGGATCGGCGTCGCGGTCAGCGTCAGCACGTCCACCTCGGCGCGCAGCTTCTTGATGCGCTCCTTGTGCGTCACGCCGAAGCGCTGCTCCTCGTCGACGACCAGCAGCCCGAGATCCTTGAAGTGGATGTCCTTGCTCAGCAGGCGATGCGTGCCGATCACGATGTCGACCTTGCCCTCCTTGAGCTCGCCCATGATGCGCCCCTGATCCTTGGGATCGACGAAGCGCGAGAGCATCTCGATGCGAACCGGGTACTGGCGCATCCGCGCCGAGAAGGTCTGCAGGTGCTGCTGCGCGAGGACCGTCGTCGGGCACAGCACCGCCACCTGCCGCCCCGCCATCGCCATGCGGAACGCCGCGCGGATCGCGACCTCGGTCTTCCCGAAGCCGACGTCGCCGCACACGATGCGATCCATCGGGTGCCCGCGATCGAAGTCGGAGTGCACCTCCTCGATCGCGCGCATCTGATCGGCGGTCTCGTCGAACGGGAACGTCGCCTCGAACTCCGCGTACGCGCGATCGGGAGGCGGCATCTCGGGCCGCTTCGTCGCGGCGCGCTGCGCGTAGAGGCGCAGCAGCTCGTCCGCCATCTCCTGGACGTGCTTGCGGACCTTCGACTTGGTCTTGCTGAAGGTCTGCCCGCCGAGTCGATCGATCTTCGGCTTGGTGCCCTCGCCGCCCGCGAACTTCTGGATCTGGTGCAGCCGCGTGACCGGCAGGAAGAGCTTGTCGCCGCCCGCGTACTCGACGACCAGCACCTCGACGTAGGTCGCCGAGACGCCGCGCAGCTCCTCGCCCTTCGTCAGGCCGAGCGTCTTCTTCTCGAGCCCGAGGTACTTGCCGATCCCGTGATCGCTGTGGACGACGTAGTCGCCCGGCTCGAGCTGCCGCAGGTCCTCGACGAACGCGTCGGCGCTGCGCCTCTTCTTCTTGGACGCGCTCTCGCGCCGCCGGTGCGCGCGCGTTCCGAAGATCTCCTCCTCGGTGACGAGCGCGAGCGCCTCGGTCGCGAGCACGAAGCCGCTGCCGATCGCGCCGATCACGATCTCGATCGCGCGCGGCGGAGCTCCCTCGAGCAAAGGCGGCGCGTACGGCGCGGGCTTGCCCGCGATCTTGATCTCGTAGCCGCGCAGCAGCGACGCGAGCCGATCCGCCTGCGTCCTCGTGCGCGCCGCCATCAGCACGCGCATCCCGGCGTCGAGCCAGGCGCGCGCGCGCGACGCGAGCGGCCGCAGCGCGTCGTCGCGTCCCTGTCCCTGTCGCCGCTGCGAGAGCTCGGTCGTCAGCGGCGTCTGGTCCTCGGCCGCGAGGTCGAGCACGTCGCCTTCTTCGACGCTCTCGAGCGCCGCGAGCGGGGACTCGCCCTCCGCCGGCGCGCCCAGCATCGCGATGCGGTGCACGACCGCGACCCGATGCGCGGTGATGCGAGAGGCCAGCTCGGTGGGCTCGGCGTAGAGCGCCTCCAGCGGGAAGATCGGCAGGCGCGCTGCGATCTTCGCGCTGCGATCGGCCTCGGCGGCCTCGAGCTCCTCGGCCATCGCGCGCGTGACCGCGCTCGGATCGAGCACGACGCTCGCCGTGTCCTTCGGCAGGTAGTCGAAGACCGTCTCGAGCCGCTCGTAGAACGCGGGCAGGAAGCCCTCGATCCCGAGGAACGTGCGCCCGCTCTCGAGATCCTCGAGGAGCTGCTTGGCCGCGCGCGTCGGCATGTCGATCGCGTCGCACAGATCGCGCACGCGCTTGCGCGCCAGCCCCATCTCCTCGGCGCCCATCAGCGACTCGCGCGCCGGATGCACGAAGATGCGGTCGACGTTCGCGACGGTGCGCTGGTCGTCCGGCTCGAAGAGCTTGATCGACGTGACCAGCCAGTCGTCGAGCTCGATGCGCGCCGGGTGCCGCGAGTGCGGCGGGAACACGTCGACGATCGAGCCGCGCACCGCGAACGTCCCGGGATCCTCGACCACCGGCACCCGCAGATACCCGCCCTCGGTCAGCACCTGGATCAGCCGCTCGCGATCGAGCTCGTCCTCCGCGGCGACCACCATCGAGCGCTCGATCAGCTTCTCTCTGGGCGGCACCCGCCGCGCGAGCGTCGCGACCGGCGCCACCAGGAACTTGAACGGCAGCCCCTGCGCGAGGTGGAAGAGCGCGGCGAGCCGCTCCATCGCAGCGCGGCGATCGGGCGCGACGTCGGCGTACGGCGTCACGTCGCCGCCCGGATAGACGAGCACCTGCGCGGTGCCGCGATCGCTGACGCCCTCGCCGTCGTCGGCCTCGGGATCGGTGCCGAGGAAGAAGGTGAGATCGGAGGCGACGCGGCGCGCGGCGTCGACGTCGGCGACCACCACGAGGAAGGGCGCCGGCGACCTCTGCGCGGCGCGCGCGAGCACCATCGCGGCCGCCGACGTCGGCAGCCCCGTCAGGTCCACCCGCGGTCGCGTCAGGATCGCGTCGACGGCCTGCGGCACCCGCGCGTTCGCGCGCGAGAGCCCGGAGAGCACCGACAGCCCCGGCTCCTCGTGCTCGTGGTCCGCTACGTCCATGGGGGTCGCGATATGAGGGAAGAGGCCCTCGGCCGCAATCCCGGGGCGATCCGGGAGCGCGTCCACGCCTCGCCGCGCTCGACGCAGGGGCCGACCCGCAGACGTCCCCAATTCGGGCAGGTATCGCGAGGCGCCCCTGTGAAACGCCGTTGACACATCGACGCGCCCGTCGGTAGCGTGCTCGCGTGTACGGGCACGGGAGGACGCGATGAGAAAGCATCATTTCGCGCTGGCGCTGAGCGCCATCGCCACGCTGGCCGCGCTCGCGGTCGGATGCCACGCGGACGCGAACGACCCCGCCGGCCAGGCCGGTGAGCTCACGGACGCAGTGCGCCGTGAGAACGCGATCGCCAACATCCATCGTCTCTACGCGGACGCGCTCGCCCGCGCCGACGGCGATCGAGCGGCGGAGGCCCCGCGCGCCGTGGCGGACGCGACCGTCGAGCGGCTCACGACGACCTACGTCGAGCACCCCGAGGACCTGACGAACGGCCTGCGGATCCTCGAGCTGCTCGTCGAGATGCGCGACCCGCGCTCGCTGCCCGCGCTGACGAAGGCGCTCGAGTGGCGCCCCGAGGTCAGCGAAGAGCACGCGATCCGCGCGGCCCGCGTGCTGCAGCAGATCGAGCTCGACGACGCGCAGAAGGGCGAGGTCGTCGCGGCGATCTCGGCCGCGCTCGATCGTGTCAGCCAGAACCGCGGCGTGGACAACCGCATGCGGATCGAGTTCATCCGCGCGCTCGGTGCCCTCGGCGATCCCCGCGCGACGCCGGCGCTGACACGCGTGCTGATGCGTCAGTCGGAGTCGCAGGACTTCCTGATCAACCGCCTCGCCGCCGAGCAGATGGGCCGCATCGCCGATCCGGCGTCGGTGCCGTCGCTGATCCAGGCGCTCTACCTGTTCGGCCCGAACAACCCGGCGATGCGCATGAACGACGTTGCCGCGCAGGCGCTCGTCCGCATCGGTCGGCCCGCGCTCGAGCCGCTGCTCGCGACGCTCCGCGGCGAGAACGCCGAGGCGAACCAGATCGCCGCGCAGTACATCGCGGCGGTGCGGCAGCGCGACGCCGCGGCGGCCGCGCAGATGTCGCAGCAGTCGATCGTCTCGAACGAGGCGGCGTTCGCGCTCGGGCAGCTCGGCTTCCCCGAGGCGATCGCGCCGCTGATCGCGGAGTCGCAGACCGGCACCGGCACTGCCGAGCTCAGCCCCGCCGACTCGGGCCGCGTGATGGGCTCGGCGATCGCGCTCGTGTCGATCAACCGCGCGGAGAGCGACACCCAGCGCATCCGCGAGGCGCTGCTCGCCGTCTACGGCCGCGTGCCGCTCCCGAGCCAGATGCAGCTGCTCGTCGGCATGCAGCACTTCATGGATCCGGGGCTGCTGCCCTTCTTCCTCGAGAAGGCGACGCGCCCGCGCAACGCCGACGACGACATCCCGGACCAGCGCATCCTCGCGTACCGCGCCTACGCGTTCCTCGCGGCGGGCGACGAGATCGCGGCGCTGCGCCGCCTGCAGCAGTCGGAGCCCGAGGGCATGACGCGCGACGCGTGGGCGGACTTCGAGCCGATCCTCGTGGCGGCCGAGCAGTGCACGCAGGATCTCGCGTGCTGGCAGCAGAAGCTGACCGACTCGAACCCGCTGGTCGCGCGCAAGGCGGCGTACATGGTCGCGCGCTTCGGGCGCGGACAGCCGGGCGCGGTCGCCGCGCTGGTCGGCCAGATCGGCAACACCGACGAGGAGATGCGCGGCGACGTGCTCTACGCGCTCGACTACGCCGCGACGCAGGGCAGCCCCGAGGCGATCGCGCGCATCGACGAGCTCGCGGCGCAGGAGTCGGGACGCGCGATCTGGTCGCACATCGAGTCGCTCGCGCGCGCGATCCAGGCGCGCCTGCAGGCGCGCGCGACGCAGTGAGGTCGGCGCTGCTCGGCGCTGTTCGTCTGGGCGCTGTTCGTTCCGGCGGCGTTCGTTCCGGCGGCGTTCGTTCCGGCGGCGTTCGTTCCGGCGGCGTTCGTTCCGGAGGGGGCTCTCCCACGTGATCCACCTCGAGATCCTCGATGGGCAGGACAAGGGGCGCGCGGTCGAGACGCGCGCCGACCTCGTGCGCATCGGACGTGGCGAGGTCAACGACCTCGTCCTGCCGGAGTGGCACGTCTCGGGCGAGCACGCGCAGCTCGTCCTCGCCGGCGATCGGTGGGTCGCTCGCGATCTCCACAGCACGAACGGCACACGGATCCTCCGAGGCGAGGAGACGCTCGATCTCGCGGAGACGGCGGGGCGCGAGGCGCCGCTGTCGAGCGGCGACGTGCTGCTGCTCGGCGACGACGAGCGACCGGTGCGGGTCGTCGTCACGATCGACGAGGATCCCGACGACACGCGGATCGTGTCGCTCCGCAAGGTCGCGGATCTCGGCGAGGTCGAGGCGGGGATCGGCTCCGACTCCGAGGTCCTCAAGACGCTCTACGAGGCGCAGAAGGCGATCGGCGGAACCCTCGAGCTCGATCCTCTGCTCGGCGTCGTCTCGCAGCAGGTGTTCCGATTCCTGCCGCGCGCGACCCACGTGACGGTCGCGCTCCGCGAGGAAGAAGAGGCGACGACGCGGCGCGGCAGCGGGCGCTACGTGCCGATCGGCACGCGCGTGCGCGGCGGCGCGGGGCAGAGCGCGATCCCGATCACGCGCAGCGTGTTCCGCAAGGTGGTCGCCGAGCGCGCCGCGGTGCTCGCGGCCGACGCGCGCCGCGACGTGGGCGAGACCGCGTCGATCATGGGCGCGCAGATCCAGTCGACGATCGGCGTCCCGCTCTGGGCGGGCGACGACATCATCGGCGTGCTGCAGGTCGACAACCGCGATCAGTCCGGGATCTTCCGGGAGCGCGATCTCGACGTGCTCGCGCTGCTCGCGCAGACGGCGAGCCAGGCGTTCCAGCACGCGCGCGTGTACCAGCGCCTGCAGATCGCCGAAGAGAAAGAGCGCAAGGAGAACCTCTACCTCAAGAAGCGCGAGCAGAGCCGGCGCGAGGGCGCGATCATCGGCGAGTCCGGCACGATGCGGCGCCTCTTCGAGCAGCTCCGCAAGGTCGTCAACACGCGCGTGACGGTGCTGATCGAGGGCGAGACCGGCACCGGCAAGGAGCTGATCGCGAGCGCGGTGCACTACTGGAGCGATCGCCGCGAGCGCCTCTTCGTGGCGCAGAACTGCGCGGCGATGCCGGAGAACCTGCTCGAGAGCGAGCTCTTCGGGCACAAGAAGGGCTCGTTCACCGGCGCGACCGAGGACAAGAAGGGGCTCTTCGAGCTCGCCGACGGCGGCACCCTGTTCCTCGATGAGGTCGGCGAGATGCCGCTCAACCTCCAGGCGAAGCTGCTGCGCGTCCTGCAGGAAGGCGAGATCCGCGCGGTCGGCGCGTCGAAGACGATCCGCATCGACACCCGCATCGTCGCCGCGACGAACCGCGATCTCGAGAAGGAGGTCGCGGAGGGTCGCTTCCGCGAGGACCTCTTCTACCGCTTGAAGGTGTTCCCGCTGCGGGTGCCGCCGCTGCGCGAGCGACACGAGGACATCCCGCTGCTCGCGGCGCACTTCCTCCGCAAGTACTGCCAGGAGTTCGGCCGCAGCATCAGCGGCTTCTCGCAGCAGTCGATGGAGATGCTGCAGGCCTACAAGTGGCCGGGCAACGTGCGCGAGCTCGAGAACGAGGTGCAGCGCCTCGTGATCCAGGTCGACGACGAGGCGTTCGTGCAGCCCGAGCACCTCTCGCCGAAGATCCGCCAGGTCGAGAACATCTTGGACCGCGTGCACCCGACGAAGGGCACGCTGAAGGAGATGGTCGAGCAGGTGGAGAAGTGGATCCTGCTCGAGGCGCTCAAGGAGCACGGCAACAACAAGAGCCAGACCGCCAAGACGCTGGGGATCACGCGGGAGGGGCTCCACAAGAAGTTGAAGAACTTCGGCATGGGCTGACCGGGGGCGGGACGTGCTCGGG
>JALYRN010001156.1 GCA_030855295.1 Myxococcota bacterium
GCCTCGAGCACCGGAGGAGGCTCGACCGGCGGCGGCGGCGGAGGCGGCTCGACCGGCGCCGGCGGCGGCGCGAACTCCACCTGCACCAGCTCTTCCACGACGATCGCGCGTCGCACCATCGCGCTCGCGGCGACGACCGCGCCGCTGACCACCGCGAACACGGCGACGGACGCGACGATCGACGCGATCAGCCGTCCGCGCCCTGCCGCACCGCCGTTGCCGAAGTCGTCGAGCATTGATCACCTCCGGGCGGCCTCGAGAGGGCACGCTCGAATGCGCGCACTTCTAGAAGCGCTCGGTGGCGGTCGTGTGACGGCGCCGTTCCAGAGCGTGTCGTCGACGTCTCGAGATCGATCGATCCGCGAAATGCACCCGGATCGAAGAGCAGCGCGCCGACGCGGCCAGCGCTCCGGAGCGCGCTCCGCTCAGCCGATCAGATCGCGCAGCGCGTTCGCGACGAGCGCGAAGGTCGCGAGCGCACCGAACGTCAGGCCGAGCATCACGGCGCGCGGAGAACGATCGACCAAGCGGCCGAGCTCGCGCGTGGATCGCTTGAGGAACGTGAGGTGGCACTGCACCCGGCAGCGGCCGTCGAGGATCGCCTCGAGCTCGAGCATCATCTCGTCCGCGCTGCTCCAGCGCTTCGCGCGATCGCGCGCCAGGCCCTTGTGGAGGAAGTGCGTGAGCTCGGCCGGCACGCCCTGCGGGTTCGACGCGTGCGCGCCGAACATCAGGTGCACCTCCGGCGCGTCGTCGCTCGCGATCGCGCTCAGCAGCTCGGCGAGCGAGCCGCTCTTGGCCTCGCGGAGGTGACGCAGTCCGAGCAGCTCGTGCAGGACGACGCACGCCGAGTAGAGATCGCTGCGCGCGTCGAGCGCGTCGTTGTCGCCCGCCGCCTGCTCGGGCGACATGTAGAGCGGGGTGCCGATCAGCGCGCCGTCGTGCGTCTCGCTCGCGCGCGAGGGCGCGGCGTGCATCTCGGCGGGGCTCACGCGGGCGCGGGCCGCGTCGGCGTCCGCCTTGCCGATCGGGCGCGCGACGCCCCAGTCCATCAGCACCACCTCGCCGAACCGGCCGACCATGATGTTCGCGGGCTTCACGTCGCGGTGCACGACCCCGCGGGCGTGCGCGTACTGCAGCGCGCGCAAGAGGCCGACGAAGATCTCGACGCGGCGCTGCACGGTATATACGCGGCGCGCCTCGACATCGCCGGCGCGGAGCTTCTCGACGATCGCCTCGAGCGTCTCGCCGTCGACGAACTTCATCACGAAGAAGTACCGGCCGTGCTCGTCGACCCCGACGTCGTGGATCGGAACGATGTTCGGGTGCTCGAGGCTGCCGATGGTGCGCACCTCGTCGACGAAGCGCGCCACCAGCGCCGCGCCCTGCGCGTCCTGCCCACGCAGGCGCTTGAGCGCGACGGTGCGGCCGATGTCGAGATCCTCGACCAGCGCGACCTCGCCCATGCCGCCCTCGCCGAGCGTTCGCACGTTGCGATAGCGAGGCTCGCCGGGGCTCGCGACGAGCCGCACCGCATCTCCCGCCGGCTCGACGCGCGGCAGCACCGAGAGCGTGGACGCGCCGGCGCGCGGCTCGCTCGACGAGCCCTCCGCGACGTTCGGCAGCGGCGCCGCGATCGTGGCGCCGAGCGCCACGTTGATCGACAGCGGCGCGAGCGCAGTGGCACCGAGCGCAGTGGCACCGAGCGCGGTCGACGCCAGCGCGCTCACCTCGGCGCCATCCGCATACGTCGCTGCGAGCTCGGCCGGCAGCCGCGGCGAGCCGAGCCTCGTGATCTCGACGGGCCCCGACGTGGGCGGCGTCGGCGGCTGCGACTCGTAGCCGACCGTCTGATCCTTGCCCCCCCGCTTCTCTCGCTGCTGCATCGCGTCTCCCCCGGAGTCCCCCGCCAGGATCCAGGCCGACAGGGGTCCAGCGCAAGCATCCCGTGTCGGCGTGCGGCGTCGCCGACGATCAGTCGGGCATGCGGGCCGCGCGCGCCACCGCGGCACGCACCACCTCGGGGAGCACGTCGCGCAAGCGCTCGATCACCATCTCCCGCGGGAGCGCACGCCCTTCCCCGAGCGCGCTCACCGACTGCGCGTCCTCGACGATCCCGGGATCGACGCGCGGTCGCGCGAGCATGTCGGCGGCGATGCGCCGCGCGCCCAGAGGATCCTCGCCCGACGCCGCCGCGATCAGCCTCAGCCGCGCCGCGACCGGCTGCTTCGCGGTGTGATCGTCGATCGCGCGGTACGCCGCGTGCGCGTCGCCCGCGACCAGCGCCTCGAACGCGACCAGCGGCGCCTCGTCGTCCTCGGGCAGACCGCGCATCACCAGGCCCGACGACTCGCGCGGCTTGGCGATGCGCCCGCCCTCGAGCGAGCCGCCCTCGCTCGCGAGCCGCTCGACGT
>JALYRN010001157.1 GCA_030855295.1 Myxococcota bacterium
GCGGTGCGCGGCGCGGCGTGGCGCGAGCCGCCGTTCTCGATCGCTTGGGCCGACGGCAGCGTGCTCGCGACGTTCCGGCGGCGGACCGAGACGATCCTCCGGCGCGCGACGCCGGACGACGACGCGGTCGCCGAGCTCCGGACGCCGCCGGAGTGCGGCATCTACCCGCGCACGCTCCACGTCTCTCCGCGCGCTCGCTGGCTCGCGATCTCGACCGAGGATCGGTGCCTCGCGATCGTCGCCGCGGGCGCACTGGACGCCGCGGAGTGAGCGCGCGCTCGCGCACGACGAGGGTGCGCTGTCGGTGCGCACCGTGGGCTCGCGGTCGTGGAAGTTTGACAGTCGACCCTCGCTACCCGACCCTCGTCCGGCATGCTCAGCCAGCGTCGAAGCTCGCGCGCGCGAGACTGCGCGACCGCGACCCTGCTCGCGATCGCCGCGAGCTGCGCGCTGCTCCCAGTGCGTGCGTCGGCCGACGATCCCCCGACCGAGTTCGCCGTCGTCATCTCGCGCACCGAGAGCGCCTACGACCCCGCCGAGTCCGAGGGTGCGCGCGCGATCAACGTCGAGCTCGCCGCCGCGCGCCTCGACGGCAGCATCATCGCGCCGCGCCGCCAGCTCTCCTTCGACCGCGTCGTCGGCCCCCGCACCGAGGCCGCGGGCTTCGCCGGCGCACAGGAGATCGTCGACGGCCGCTACCGCGACGGCATCGGCGGGGGCATCTGCCAGGTCGCGACCGCGCTGCACATCGCCGCGCTCGAGGCCGGCCTCGAGATCACGCGCGGCCGTCCGCACAGCATCACGGTCCCCTATGCCGAGCCCGGCCTCGACGCCGCCGTGGTCGAGGGCCGGGTCGATCTCCGCATCCGCAACCCGTACCCCTTCCCGGTCCGCGTCCGCGTTCGCGCGCGCGACGGACGCTTGGTCGCGCGCATCGAGTCCCCGCGCGCGGTGCCGCCCGTCGAAGTCACGAGCGAGCACATCCGCACCCTGCGCCCGCGCGACGAGCTCGTCGTCGACGAGCGTCTCCGGCCCGGCGCGCGGCGTCTCCTGCGCGAGGGCCGCGAGGGCCACCTCTACCGCGTGCGCACGATCCAGGAAGACCGCGTCGTCAACGACCGCGTCGTCCAGTACCCCGCCCAGCCCCGCACCTACCGCGTCGGCCCCGGCGAGACCACCGCCGAAGGCGGCTGAGTCGACAGGAGTGCTCGCCGCGCAGGGCGCGGACGGAAGCGCGCCCGGCGCGCGGACGGAAGCGACCGGAGCGGGCGAGCCGATCAATCAGCGCGCGGACGGCGGGGACCGGAGTGCTCGAAACCTCCTCTAGCGTCCCCAGCGCAGATCCTCGCGGGCGAGCAGCGCCGCGAACGGCGTCGTGCCGATCGGCGTCCGGATGGGCGGCGTCCCCCGGGTCGGCCGCAGCGTCAGCGCGCTCGCGCTGATCTCGACGTCCATCCGGTAGCCGTCGTACTGCTCGCTCGTGACGACGCTGTCGTACATGCCATCGCACCCCTCGTACTCCGTGTACGACGAGTCGTCCTGCACTGGCACCGACACGCAGCGCAGCGGCGACGCTGCGCAGACCACGATCACGCGCTCGTCCGATCCGCCGTCGCCGCAGCCGCTCTGATCGACGCTGCACGATCGTGCGTCGACGAGCAGCTCGGGCGCGCCGCCGGGCACGAGGTCGGCCCACTCGAAGCGCGTCTCGCTCGGCGCGCAGTCCATCGTCTCGGTCGCGTGGTCGGCCCGGATCACGCCCGCGAGCGCGTGCGCGCCGTCGCGCACGACGAGCCACTCGCGACGGTCGTTGCTCCCGCGTGATCCCGCGCTGGGGTCCTGGAAGGATCCGACCACGATCCGCGCGGCGAAGGGCGCGCTCTCCGCGTGCGCGGGCTCCACGACGTCGCGCGCGATCGAGACCCAGCCCACGTCGTGATCCCGCTCGCCGGGCTCGCAGTCGTCCCAGCCCGCGTCGTCGCAGAGCAGCGACCACACGCGCGCTTCGATCGCTGCGTCGTCGAGCCCGTCGAGCGTCACGACGGCGTCCGCTTGCGGCTCGGCGCCGCCGAGGCGCGCGAGCGCCTGCTCGAGCACCTGCGCGTCACCGACGCGCTCACCCGCGACCGGGTGCTCGCCTGCGCCGTCCGGCTGATCGACCTGGGCTTCTTCCGCATCGGCGGCGAGCAGTACGCCCAGGCGAACGGCTCGTACGGCCTGGCGACGCTGCGCAAGGACCACGTCCGGATCACCCGCAAGGGCGAGGTCGAGCTGGAGTTCGTCGGCAAGAGCGGCAAGCTCTGGCACCGTTCCGTGGCCGACCCCGAGGTCGTCGACGTCGTCCGCGCCCTCAAACGCCGCCGCGGCGGCGGGCCCGAGCTGCTGGCCTACCGCGCCGGCACCGCCTGGGTCGA
>JALYRN010001158.1 GCA_030855295.1 Myxococcota bacterium
CGTGGGTACAGCGCGCGGCGGCGACCGAGGCGCCGGTGCTCCTCGTCGGCGAGTCGGGCACCGGCAAGGAAGTGGTGGCGCGCGCGCTCCACGACCGGGGCCCGCGCGCGAGCGAGCCGTTCGTGGTCGTCGACTGCGGCGCGCTCACCCCGACGCTGGTCGCGAGCGAGCTCTTCGGACACGAGCGCGGCGCGTTCACCGGCGCCGATCGACAGCACACGGGCGCGCTCGAGCAGGCGCACGGCGGGACGCTCTTCCTCGACGAGATCGGCGAGCTGCCGCGCGAGCTCCAATCGGTGCTCCTCGGGGCGCTCGAGCGCCGAGCGTTCCGCCGGGTCGGCGGGCGCGCCGAGGTGCAGGTCGACGTGCGCCTGATCGCCGCGACGAATCGCGATCTGCGCTCCGAGGTGAACGGCGGCTCGTTCCGGCTCGATCTCTACTACCGCCTCGCGGTGCTGCAGCTCGAGCTCCCCGCGCTGCGCGATCGACCGGCCGACGTGCCGCTGCTGCTCGAGCACTTCCTGCGCGAGCTCGGCTATCGAGGCGACGTCGCGCAGCTCTTCCCGGACGACGCGATGCGCGCGCTGCTCGAGCATCGCTGGCCCGGCAACGTGCGCGAGCTCCGCAACGTCGCGCAGGCGACGCTGGCGCTGGGGCTCGACTCGCTGCTCCACAACGGGCTCGGCCGGGACGCGTGCGGCGACGCAGCGGCGGCGCGCGCAGGGAGCGCGGAGAGCTCCGACCCGATGTCGCTCCCGATCGGCGAGCTGTTCGCGATGCCCTTCAAGGAGGCGCGGCAGCAAGCGCTCGGCTCGTTCGAGACGCGGTATCTCGGACACCTGCTCGAGCGCACGAGCGGCAACGTCTCGCAGGCGGCGCGTGAAGCGGGGTTGGATCGCTCGTACCTGTTCTCGCTCCTGCGCCGCTCCGGCCTGCGGTGAGTCCGCGGCAGGAGTGCTCGCCCCGGAGGGCGCGTACGGGAGCGCGCGCCGCGCGGCCTGCAGGAGTGCTCGCCCCGTAGGGCGCGTACGGGAGCGCGCGCTTCGCGCGCGGACGGCAGCGCCCGGAGCGGGCGAGCCGATCAATCCGGCGCGCGGACGGAAGCGACCGGAGCGGGCGAGCCGATCAATCCAGCGCGCGGACGGAAGGGCCCGGAGCGGGCGAGCCGTGTTTCGACCCAGTCGGATTGCGCCGCGCGCTAGACGTCGATGCCGTCGGCGCGCAGCCGCGCAGCATCCGCGCGGACCGGCACGGTGCCGCGCGGGTGCTCGAACCACCCGTTCGGATCGGCGCTCGCCGCGTCCTCGCGCACCTTGAGCACGGTGAACATGCCGCCCATGTCGATGTAGCTGAAGGGCCCCGGGGCGCCGCGCATCGGGAGCGAGTTGGGCGGGATGTCCATCTCCATCTCGCCCATGCCGCCCATGCCGGTCTGGCCCATCGACATGTACTCGGGCACCACCCGCGACATGCGGCGGTCGACCGTGCTGGTGTCCACGCCGATCATCGGCGGCAGGCCGTGCCCCATCTGCGTCATCACGTGATGCGTCATGTGGCAGTGCATCGCCCAGTCGCCGGGCTCGGTCGGCGTGAATTCGATCACGCGCGTGCCGCCGACCGGCACGAGCACGGTCGTCTCGGGATGCTGCGCGCTCGCCGGGACGTACCCGCCGTCGGTCGCGGTCATCACGAAGTTGAGCCCGTGCAGGTGGATCGGGTGGTGATCCATCGGCGACAGGTTCCCGAGCCGGATGCGCACGCGCTCACCGACGCCGACCAGCAGCGGCTCGGTGCCCGGGAACGACTTGCCGTTGAACGTCAGCACGTTGAAGTCGTTCATCGCGTTCGGATCGGGTCGGCGCGCGCCCACGTCGAGCTTCCACTCGTGCGTCATCAGCACGAAGTCGCGATCGACGCGCGGCCCGACCGGACGACGCGGATGCACGATGAACATGCCCATCATGCCGAGCGCGATCTGCGTCATCTCGTCGTAGTGCGAGTGGTACATGAACGTGCCGGGGTGCCGGAGATCGAACTCGTAGACCCAGGTCTCGCCCGGCGGGATCGGTCGCTGGTTGAGCCCCGCGACTCCGTCCATCCCGTTCGGCAGGATCAGCCCGTGCCAGTGAACGGTCGTCGGCTCCCGCAGGCGGTTCGTGACGTAGACGCGGATGCGCTCGCCCTCGATCGCCTCGATCGTCGGGCCCGGCGTGTGACCGTTGTATCCCCACACGCGCGCGCGCATCCCCGGCGCGAACTCGTGCTCGAATTCTTCGGCGATCAGATGACCGACCTTGACGCCGTCGCGCACGGTCCACGGCAGCGTGGTGCCGTTCGGCGTGATCACGGCGCGCTGTCCGCCCGGCGCCGCGGCGAGCGACGCGGGCCGGCGCTCGAACACCGGCACCGGCC
>JALYRN010001159.1 GCA_030855295.1 Myxococcota bacterium
CGCGTGGGTCGCGCGCGAGCTGAGCCCGGCGCGCTTCTTCGCGGTGCTCGACGACGCCGCCGACCGTGCCCGCGCGCGCTCGGCGCGCGGTTGGACGCGGCGCCTGATCGACGCCAGGAGATCCTCATGAAGACCGTCGAGCTCGAGATCCAGGGCATGAGCTGCGGCCACTGCGTCAAGGCGGTCGAGGGCGCGCTCCGCAGCATCGAGGGCGTGCAGCGCGCCGACGTCACGATCGGGCACGCGACGATCGAGTGCGACGATCAGCTCTCGCGCGACGCGCTCGCCACCGCGATCCGCGACGCCGGCTACGAGCTCTGAGAGCGGTCTGCACTCGGGCCGATCGGCACCACGTCGGTTTTTACGGGGGCGGGGGGCGCGCGACGCACCGCCGCCACCCGGATGCGCGCCGGTAGAGAAACGCGTTCCGATCGCGGGCGCGTGATCGTCCGCAGTCGGGCGCGCGGAGCGCGCGCGCTGCTCGACGCGTATCGGCCGAGCCTCGAGGCTCGGTCGATCGCCATTACCACCCAACCATCGGCAGCGATCCGGCCGGAGGCTCGTGACACGCCGCGATCGGAAGGCGCGGGGCGTGGGTCCTCGGCGACCTCGCGCGGCGGGGCAGTACGACGCTCTTCCCGAGCACGCGACGGTCGGGCGGACGCGCGCGGAGCGAGCGCTCCGCTCGATGCTCCGCCCGCCGAAGCCACGCCGAGAGCCAGCGGCAGCCCGCCGCGCCCAGGGAGCCGAGGACCCACGGCCCGCGCCCCACCGACACCTCGCAGGGGCCTCGACGAACGACTCAATCCAAGCGATTCCCGCTCCGAGCAGCGAGGGCGCGCCGTACCGCGTCGATCAGTCGCCTCGGCATCGGGCTCGCGTCGAGCTCCGCGAGCGTCCACCACGCGTGCGCGTCGTGCTCGTCCGATCGCTGCACCTCACCGGCGATCCAGTCGGCGCGATAGACGATCACCGCCATCGGCAGCGCGCCGCGCCGCATCACGTACGCGTCGACCGGACGGACCTCGACGCGCACCTCGAGCGCCGTCTCCTCGACGATCTCGCGCGCGATCGCGACGCCCGGATCTTCATCGGGCTCGAGGCGTCCCGAGCACGTCTCCCACACCCCCGCGCCCGCGTCCTTCGTCGCCGCGCGGCGCATCGCGAGCACGCGATCACCGCGCACGATCACACCCACCACCGCGACCACGAAGCGCTCGTCCGACATCGATCGCCGACCGATCCCGATCTGGGACCAGAGGTCAAGAGAGCGGCAAAACCGCGCGAAAACTGGTGTTGCGCACTCGGTCCTACCTACGCTTCGTCCGGACGAGGCGAACCACGAGATGACGGTGATCCAGCTCCATCCGCGCCCGCAGACCCGAAGCGAGGCGCACGAAGCGATGCCGGCTCCGGCGCACGACGCGCTGCTGAGCCTCCTGCTCGGAGCGCCGTCGCGCGACGCCGAGCTCCCGCCGCTGCAGGATCTGCTCGGCGCGCTGATCGCGATGGCGGAGGGCACGCGACGCAAGTCGCTCCTCGCGCTGGTCGCGCAGCCCGCCGAGTGGGCGATGTTGCGGCGCGGCTCGAACGTCCTGGTGTCCTACTACCACACCGACTCGTCGCCCGACGTCGTGGTGCTCGACCGGCGCGTGCCGCTGCGCGCGCTGCTCGACGCAACCGCCGCTGCGCTCGACGAGCACATCGCGCGCGAGGACGACGCGTGGGGCCGCGAGATCGCAGGGCGCCTCGTCCGCCGCGCGTCCGGGCTCGCGATCACGAGCGACGACGACACCGGGATCTCGGCGACGCGCCGGCTCGGCGGCGCCCTCGAGGATCCCGGCGAGAAGCAGCCGCTCTCGTTCGGCTTCGAGGCGGCGATGTTCCCTTCGCCCGAGTGCCCGCGCGAGGCGATCGCGCACGCCGACGTGCACGCGATGCTCTTCGGCGGAAGCCTCTGGGCGTGGGTGCGCGGGCGCCGGATTCCGCTGTCGCGCGGGCCGATCCTGCTCGCGGTGCAGCGCATGGTCAGCGCCGCGCGCGCGCTGATCGAGGCCGCCGAGAGCGACCGCGCGGCGAACGTCCGGCTGCGCTCGGGCGCGTTCGTGATCGGCGTGCGGCGCGAGAAGGACGGCGAGGTCGCGCTGACGCTCGGCAGCGAGGACGAGGGGATCGTCACGATCCCGGCGCTCGACCTCGCCGGCGCGAGCCTGCCGATCCTCCGCATCGCGTCCGATCTCGTGCGGGCCGTGGTGTCGGTCGATCGCGCGCAGACGCGCAACCTCCGCATCACCGCGCTGCGCGACGAGGTGCGGCGGCTCCGCCGCATCGTGCGCAGCCGCGCGCGCACCGAGGGCTTCGTCAACGGAGACCCCGAGCGACTGCGCGCCTCCGCGCCCGCCGCCGAGC
>JALYRN010001160.1 GCA_030855295.1 Myxococcota bacterium
GACCACGCTCGCGGCCGCGATCTCGGCGCTCTCGTCGCGCGAGCAGCCCCACGAAGCGCCCGGCGCGGCCGGCAACGCGGTGCAGGCGAACGTGCTCGCGACCGGCGACTGCGCGTTCGAGCCCGTCGTCCGCTACGTGCACGCCCGCGGCGCCGAGCTCGTCCGCGAGCTCCTCGCGCCCCCCGCGCCCGACTGAAGTCCACAGGAGTGCTCGCCCTCGAATCGGGCGCCTCTCAGCGGCTGGCCCCCGAGCACCGCGCGCCGTGAGGCTGGCCCTCAGCGGCACCCGGTGACGAGCACGCACCGCAAGCTACTGCCTGTAGCTGAGGAGCGCGCGCAGGCAGCGGGTGACGATCAGGGCCAGCATCGCGGCGCGTCCTCGCCAGTGGAGAACCGGTCCCCGTCAGTCCGCGGGCTTCCGGGCGGTGACGACCTTCGACATGAAGTGCGCCCGCACCTCCGGCACCTCGAAGCCGACCTCGCGCAGCGCCACCGCGAGATCGTCGGCGAGGTAGTCGCGATAGAACGGCTCGTGGAAGTCCATCGGGAAGCGCTGCAGGAACACCGCGAGCTCGGGGCTCTCGAACGGCTGCGCCGAGTCCTCGATCACCACGAGGCCCCCGGGCGCGAGCACGCGCAGCATCTCCCGCATCACGTTGCGGCGCGCGTTCCTCGGGAGCTCGTGGAAGAGATACGTGGACGTCACCGCGTCGAACCAACCGTCCTTCCACGGCATGCCCTCCGCGTTCTCCGCGACCAGCGACACGTCGGGGACGTGCTCGAGCCGCTCGCGCGCCTCCTGCACGTAGAACGGGCTGAGATCGAGCCCGGCGAGGCGCACGCTCGGGTGCGCGGCGTGGAGCTGCGCGAGCGATCGACCGGTGCCGCACGCGACGTCGAGCACGCGGACGCCGCGCCCGTCCGCGCGCCCGATCTCGCGCAGGTAGCGGGTGATCGGAGGGATCACCATGCGCCGCATCACGTCGGCGGTGCCGCCGAAGAGGAGCTCCACCCCGACGTCGTAGAGCTGCGCGCTGCGCCGGCTGAGATAGCCGTCGGTCTGCCAGTGGAAGGTCCGACGGAAGTACGGCGGGTAGTCCTTCGTGTCGACGCGGCGCGGCAGCTCGCGCCAGCCCTCGCGACGCCGGCGCAGCGCGACACGCGGCAGCTCGAACAAGAGGCGCGGCGCCTCGCGCGCGTAGCTCGCGACCGGGACCTGGAAGAGGAGCTCGCGCGGGTACATCCCTTCCCGCACGTTCTCGAGATCCTGCGCGAGCAGCCCCGCGAAGCGCCGCCGGATGGTCGCGATCGCCTCGTCGCCGGGATCGACCGCCTCGCCGAGGACGGTCCGCACCACGTGCTGGATCAGCGCCGCGGGCACGGCCAGCGTGAGCTGCTGGGCGATGTAGGCGGCTTCGGCCGCGCGCGTGGTCAGGCCGAGATCCATGGTGTCTGCCTCCGGGGCCGAGCGGCGATCCACCGATCGTAGCAGCCCGGAGAAACACCTAGGTTCACGGGACGCCGCACGCGAGGGTTGACGACGTGGTCGCTGGCAGACGAGCCTTCCCGGTCGGATGAACCGGACGCTGCTGATCCTCTCCGGCGCGCTGCTGGTCGGCGGCTTCTTCGTGTTCTGGCTGTACCAGCAGCAGTTCCGCGCGAACGAGACGGGCGGCGCGATGGTGCCGGTCGTCACCGCGGTGATCGACATCCCGCTCGGAGAGCCGGTGCGCGCGGAGTGGCTGACCACCCGCGAGGTCCCGCAGACCTACGTCGAGGAGCGACACGTCCGGGCGAGCGCGATGCGCGACCTGATCGGGCTGCCGCTCGCGCAGAGTGTGCGCGCGGGCGAGGCGGTCCTGCGCACCGACCTGAGCACGCTCTCGGACGCGCGCCGCACGCTGTCGGGCACCATCCCGCAGGGTCAGCGAGCGACGACGATCATGGTCTCGCCGACGTCGACGTTCGGCGGGCTGCTGCGCCCCGGCGATCGCGTGGACCTGCTGCTCACGATCGGTGATCGCGGCCTCGCGCAGACGTGGCGTCAGGTGGTGGTCCTGCAGAACGTGCTGGTGCTGGCGCTGGGGCAGGAGTTCGAGGTCCGCGACACGTCGCCGGTCGTCGGAGGCGTCGCGCAGACCGCCGAGGTGCGCTTCGGGCGCGCGACCAACATCACGCTGCAGGTCACGGTCGAGCAGAGCGGGCTGATCACGATCGCGCGCCAGCAGGGCACGATGAGCCTGCTGCTGCGGAACCCGAACGACATCCGAGTCGACGACGACGTGGGCGAGATCGTCGCCGCCGACGTGCTCGAGGGCCCTCGGCGCGCGCGCTTCCTCCGGCGGACCGTGGCGGTCGCACCGCCGCCGATGATCGTGCCCGAGACCCCGCCGGCCGCGACCCCGCCG
>JALYRN010001161.1 GCA_030855295.1 Myxococcota bacterium
CGGCGGAGGAGCGCGAGCGGAGGCTCGAGCGTTCGCGCGGTCTCACGCGCGGGGTCGGTGAGGGGCAGCGCCATCGAGCCCGATGCTGCACGACGACGGGCGGTCGGGGAACCCGCGCTCGCGCGGCGCTTGTGCCCTCGACGTCCGAAGGGCGCACGACGTAGGCTCCGCCCGCCGTGAGCGCGCCCGCATCGAATGCTCCGTCCACGAGGGACCCGCACGAGTCGCTCGGCCGACCGCGCGCCATCGGGCGTCTCGCGGGCGGGACCGTCGACCTCGCGAGCTCGTCCGACGACGGGCATGCGCTCCTGCAGTCGCGCATCGCGCTGTTCGGCCGCGTGACGCTGCTGCTGACGGTGCTCGGGTACGCAATGACGAACCTCGTCACGCTCGCGAGCGGACACGGCGGCCTCCACGAGCTGGTCTCCGACTCGAGCCTCGCGATGCTCGGCGCGATCACGACCTTCCTCGTCGTGTGGCTGGTCGCGCGCGGCGCGCCGCTGCCGATCACCGCACTGCATACGCTCGACGCGGTGGGCACGATCGTCCCCGTGGCGCTGCTCGACCTGATGTCGCTGCTGCTGCCGGTCGAGCTCCGGCCGGATCTCGCGAGCCGTCACCTCGTGATGCTGCTGGTCACCACGAACCTGATCGTCGCGCGCGCCGTGCTGATCCCGAGCCGCCCCGGACGGAGCGCCGCGATCGGCGGTGCGGCCGCGATCCCGGCGCTGGTCTTCGCGGCGATCGCCGACGGGCCCGGCGAGCCAGGCATGCGCGTGGCGTACGCGTTCACGTGGTCGCTGATCGCGGTGATGACGGCGACCTTCGCGTCGCACGTGATCTACGGGCTGCGCCGCAGCGCGCGCGAGGCGCGACGGCTCGGGCGCTACACGCTGATGGAGAAGCTCGGCTCGGGCGGCATGGGCGTGGTCTACCGCGCAGAGCACGCGATGCTGCGCCGCCCCACCGCCGTGAAGCTCCTCGATCGCAACCAGGTGGGCGAGCTCGGGCTCGCGCGCTTCGAGCGCGAGGTGCAGCTGACCGCGCAGCTCACGCACCCGAACACGATCGCGATCTACGACTACGGCCGCACGCCCGAGGGCGTCTTCTACTACGCGATGGAGCTCGTCGACGGGCTCGATCTCGAGGCGCTCGTGCGCGCGCACGGCAAGCAGTCGCCCGCGCGCGTCGTGCACCTCTTGCGGCAGGCGTGCGGGTCGCTCTCGGAGGCGCACGAGGCGGGGCTGGTGCATCGCGACATCAAGCCGAGCAACCTCGTGCTCTCGATGCGCGCCGGTCAGGGCGAGGTGCTCAAGGTGCTCGACTTCGGCCTGGTGAAGGACGCGCGCGAGGGCGCGAGCGACACCAGCCTGAGCCGCACCGGCGCCGTGCTCGGCACGCCGCTGTATCTCTCGCCGGAGGCGATCACCGCGCCCGATCGAGTCGGCGCCGCGAGCGACCTCTACGCGCTCGGCGCGGTCGCGTACTGGCTGCTCACGGGCGAGCCGGTGTTCCGCGCGAGCTCGGTCGTCGAGCTCTGCGCCGCGCACCTCACCGAGCGGCCGCTGCCCCCGAGCAAGAAGGGCATCGAGCTGCCGCCCGAGCTCGAGCACCTGGTGCTCGCATGCCTCGCGAAGACGCCGGCCGAGCGCCCCGCCAGCGCCGCGGCATTGGCCGATGCGCTCGCGTCGTGCGGCGCCGCGGCGTGGTCGCGAGACGACGCGGCGCGCTGGTGGAGCGCGCGCGCCGAGGCCGCGAAGGCCGTCGAGGCCGAAGATCTCGCGCTCGCCAACACGCTCGCGAGCGACAGCACGCGCCCGGCATCGCCCAGCTGAGTCAGCAGGAGTGCTCGCCCCGGAGGGCGCGTACGGGAGCGCGCCCGGCGCGCGGACGGAAGCGCCCGTAGCGCGCGAGCCGATCATCAGCAGGAGTGCTCGCCCCGGAGGGGAGTGCTCGCGCCGGAGAGACCGGACGGGAGCGCGCGCGCGCTCCCTCGGGCGAGTGCTACGCTGTCTGGGTGGACCCCGCGCGCGACGTCCGCCGGATGACCGAGGACGAGTACTTCGAGCTCGAGCGGACGAGCGATGACAAGCACGAGTACATCGCGGGCGTGGTCTTCGCGATTGCGGGCGGGACGCTGCGGCACGCCGCGATTGCGCAGAACGTGGGCGGGATGTTGCGCGATGCGCTCCGCGGCCGGCCCTGCGTCGTGCTCTCGTCCGACGCGCGCGTGCACGTCGCGGATACGCACCTCTACACGTATCCCGACGTGACCGTGTTGAGCTTCCCCCCGTCTGGCGGACACCCCGGATAGCGCGAGAATGCGCGAGGAGTGTTCCATGAAGAAGCAGAAGCTCGGTCGGCGTGCGCGGCGGTCGTTCACGCCGGAGTTCAAGGCGGACGCGG
>JALYRN010001162.1 GCA_030855295.1 Myxococcota bacterium
GGTCGCTTCCGTCCGCGCGCTGCGCGCGCTCCCGTACGCGCCCTACGGGGCGAGCACTCCTGCCGGGAGCGCAACACGCCGGCAGACCTTCGGCTTGGCTCGCGCGTCTGGAGCGGGAGCAGCGCGCTCCCGCAGCGCGCAGGAGGGGCCATGCGAGGTTCGATCGATTCGCGCGCGCGCGCCGCGTGCGCGCTGGCGCTGACGTGCGTCTACCTGACCAGCGCGGTCGGGTGCGGCGGGATGGGGTCGTACGGCGGAGGGTCGACCGCGTCCGAGAGCGCGAGCACCACCGCGGGCGGCGAGAGCTCGGACTCGATCACCAACGTCCAGGAGCAGGGCGTCGACGAGGGCGGGATCGTGAAGATGCACGGCGAGCACCTCGTCGTGCTCCGGCGCGGCCGGCTCTTCTCGGTCGATCTCGCGGGGGGCGGGATGCGGATGCTCTCGGTCGCGAACGCCTACGCGCCGGGGCATCGGCCCGCCGACTGGTACGACGAGATGCTGGTGCATGGCGACACCATCGTCGTGATCGGCTTCAGCTACGCGGACTCCGCGACCGAGATCGGGCTCCTCGAGATCGACGCGGCCGGATCGATCACGCACCGGGGCGCGTTCCAGTTGCGCTCGAACGACTACTTCTCGTCGAGGAACTACGCGAGCCGCGTCGTCGGCGATCGCCTGGTGCTCTACGTGCCGCACGCGCTCGGGCGATCGCGCGTCGAGGCCGGTCGGCGGCGCTGGGACCTCTCGTTCCCGGCGCTGCGCGCGGTCGGTGGCGCGTGGGCCGAGGTCACCGGGCCGGTGCACGAAGATCTCGAGTCGAGCAGCGCACAGGGCGTGCTGCACACCGTCGTGATGTGCGACCTCGGCGGCGATCGGGACGCGCTCGGCTGTCGCGCGCAGGGCATGGTCGGTCCGCCGGGCCGCACCTTCTACGTGTCGCGCGACGCGGTGTACGTGTGGATCGCGGATCGCTGGAGCGGCGGGGGACAGGGCGTGCGCCCGACCGATGCGATCGTGTACCGCCTCCCGCTCGACGGCCTTGCTACCGGCGCGGTGCGAGCGTGGGGTGTGCCGACGGATCAGCTCTCGTTCCGCGAGGCGGACGACGGCATGCTCCACGTGCTGGTGCGCGCCGAGGGCGGGGGCGACGGGATGTGGGGCCCGGAGATCGGACGCGGCGACCTCGCGCTCGCGAGCCTGCCGATCGCCGCGTTCGGCGCCGAGGGCCGCGCGGTCCTGCCGGCGAGCTATCGCGCGCTGCCGCGGCCCGGCGACGGCGCGATGCAGAACCGGTTCGTCGGCGACTGGGTCTTGTACGGCACCGGCGACGCGTGGGGGTGGGGCTCCGATCATCGCGGCGACGGAACGCTCTTCGCGCACTCGTGGCGACACGGTGGGCCGGCGTACCGCGTCGACGTCGGGCACGGCGTCGAGCGGATCGAGGCGATGGGGCAGGCCGCGGTCGCGATCGGACGGCGCGATGGCGATCTGCACTTCTCGTCGGTCGCGCTCGCGGGAGGGCCGCAGCAGGTCGACTCCTACGTGCTCGCGGGCGCGTCGCAGGGCGAGACGCGGACGCACGGCTTCTTCTATCGCGACGATGGAGAGGGGCAGGGTGTGCTCGGGCTGCCGGTGCAGGGAGGCGGCGCGGGGTGGCATCAGCTGCAGCACGGCGCGGCGTCGGTGTTCTACCTGCGCGTGAGCGGACAGAGGTTCGCCGCGCTCGGCGGGCTCTCGGCCTCGGGGCTGGCGCAGATGGACGATCACTGCGTCTCGTCGTGCACGGACTGGTACGGGAACGCGCGGCCGATCTTCTGGCGCGGCCGGGTGTTCGCGCTGCTCGGGTACGAGCTGGTCGAGGGCCGGATGCACGTCGATCGGATGGTCGAGGTGAACCGGCTGGTGATGACCGCGCGCTGGTCGCAGCTGGCCTCGCGGTACTAGCGAGGGCCTCCTATTCGATCGTGCGCGCGCGCTCGACGCAGAGGGACGCGTCGAGCGCACGGCCGAGCTTGCTCCAGTGCGCCGCCGCGACGGTGAACGCGCTCCGCGCGCGGGCGAGATCTCCGCGCTCGTGGGCGAGCTCGGCGGCGCGCTGGGCGGCCCACGCGATGTCCTCCTCGCTCGTCTCGAGCGCGCCGAGCGCGCGGCTCGCCTCGCGCTCGTGCAGGTCCCAGCGATCCCAGCGCTCCGCGTGCGCGGCGCCGACGAGAGAGAACGTGTGGAGCGCGCCCTCGAGCTGCCGCTGGCCCAGGCGCTCGGCGCGACGGAGGCCGAGCTGGAGCTCTTCGTACGCCTCGGCGTGCGCGCCGCGCCGCATCCGCACGACGGCGAGGTTGCCGACGACGATGCCCTCGAGGTGCGCCGCGTCGGCTTTCTGCGCCGCTGCGCGCGCGCGCAGGT
>JALYRN010000276.1 GCA_030855295.1 Myxococcota bacterium
GTCGCGGTCACGGCGCTCGGCCTCACGCTCGGCGGCGGCGACGACGCGCCGACCTCCACGCGCGTCGCTTCCGCGGTCGCGATCGACGCGGGCCTCGGGCCCAGCGTGCCGATCGGCATCTCGAGCGCCTGCTCGAGGACCGTCACCGCGTCCTGGGCGCTCGCGACGCGCGCCCCGCGATCCTTCGCGAGCAGGCGGTCGAGCACGACCGCGCCCTCGTGCGGGATCGAGTCCATCGCAGGCGGCGTCGCCGTGAGGATCTGATGGATCAGCGCGGCCGCCGACGGCGCATCGAACGGCAGCTTCGCGGTCCACATCTCGTAGAGGACGATCCCGAGCGCCCACAGATCCATCTGCGGGCTCGGCTTCTCGCCGTGGAACTGCTCGGGCGCCATGTACGGCATCGAGCCCACGACGCGCTTGGTCTCGGTCAGCCGCGAGCCCAGCCGATCGTCGATGCTCGCCGCGAGGCCGAAGTCGAGCAGGCGCACCTCGACCGGTCCGCGCGCGCAGATGCCGATGTTCCCCGGCTTCACGTCGCGATGGACGATGCCCGCCTCGTGCACGTCGACGAGCGCCTGCGCGATCCCGATCGCGAGCTCGAGGCCACGCTCGTGCGAGAGCGGGCCATCGCGCTGGATCAGCGTGTCGAGCGCCACGCCGTCGACCAGCTCCATCACGTAGAAGGGGCCACGGTCGACGTCGACGCCGAAGTCGGTGATCTGCGCGACGCGCGGAGACGTGACCCGCGCGAGCGCGCGCGCCTCGCGGCGGAACCGCTGCTCGAGCGCCTCGTCCCAGCGATCGGGGCGCACGAGCTTCAGCGCGAACCGCTTGTCGAGCTCGACGTGCTCGACCTCGAGGACCTGGCCCATGCCGCCCGCGCCGAGCTCGCGGACGACGCGATAGCGCGCGGCGATCACGTCTCCCGCGCGCACGCCCCGCCCGAAGAAGCTGGGCTCGGGGCCATCTGCGCGCTCCGCGGTCATACAGCAGGGCGCCAGGATAGCAGCGTTCCGCGGCGCCGCCGCCGCGGCGTGACTTACCTCCGCTCACACGCCTGCGCGTTCAGTCGCGCGCAGGCGGTCCCCTCAGACGGACGGACGCGGCGGGCGGTTGTTCGTGTGGATCGCGTGGCCGAGCGCCTGGTGGAAGGCCTCCATCACGCCCTCGCCGAGGGTCGGGTGCGGGTGCACCGTCATCGCGACGTCCTCCGCGAACGCGCACATCTCGATCGCCAGCGTCGCCTCGCTGATCAGATCGCTCGCCTCGGGGCCCACGATCCCGACGCCGAGCACTTCGTTGCTCTCCTCGTCGATGATCACCTTCACGAAGCCCTCGGTGCTGTCGATCGCCATCGCGCGACCGAGCACGCTGAACGGGAACTTGCCGAGCTTCACCTTGCGGCCCGCCGTCTTCGCGTCGCGCTCGCTCATGCCGCTCGTCGCGATCTCCGGCTCGGTGAAGATCGCGCTCGGCATCGCGCGCCAGTCGCGCGCGGCCTTCTTGCCCGCGACCACCTCCGCCGCGATCTCGCCCTCCTTCGTCGCCTTGTGCGCGAGGTAGGGCGCGCCGCTGACGTCGCCGATCGCGAAGATGCCCTTCACGTTCGTCTGCAGCCTGTCGTCGACCAGCACGTGGCCGTGCTTGTCGAGCTTCACGCCCGCCTCCTCGAGGCCCATGCCCTTGCCGTTGGGACGGAAGCCGATCGAGACGAGCACCTTGTCGGCCTCGATCTCGCGCGTCTTGCCGTCGGGCAGCGCGACCGTGAGCTTGGCCTTCTTGCCCTCGACCTTCAGGCCCTGCGCCTTGGTCTTCAGCAGCACTTCGCCGCCCGACTTCTCGAAGGCCTTCTGCACGACCTGCACGAGATCGGGATCGGTCACGCCGAGCAGCTGATCGAGCAGCTCGACGATGATCACCTTCATGCCGAGCTTCTGGTAGACCATGCCCAGCTCCATCCCGATCACGCCGCCGCCGACGACGACCATCGTGCCCTTCGCCTCGCGGAGCGACACGGCCTGGCGCGCGGTGATGACGACGTCGCCGTCGATCGGCAGGAAGGGCAGCTCGATCGGGGTCGCGCCGGTCGCGACGACGATGCCGTTCTTCGCGTCGAAGCTCTCCTTGGTGCCGTCCGCCATGGTGACCTCGACGGTCTTCGGGCCGGTCACGCGCGCGGTGCCCATGACGATCTCGCCGCCGCTGCCCTTCACGAGCTGCGTCACGCCGCCGGTGAGCTTCTTGACGATGCTCTCCTTCCAGTCCTGCATCTTGCCGACGTCGATCGTGAGGCCCTGCGCGCTGATCCCCATCTTCTCGGCGTGCTGGATGCGCTCGTAGAGACCGGACGCCGCGATCAGCGCCTTGCTCGGGATGCAGCCCCAGTTGAGGCAGACGCCGCCCATGTACTCCTTCTCGACGACGAGCACTTTCTGCTTCAGCTGGCCGAGCCGGATGGCGCATGGATAACCGCCGGGGCCGCCGCCGATCACGATCGCATCGAAGGACTTGTTCACAGGAATCTCTCTCCTCAGAGCCCCGGAGGGCCGCGGAAAACTAGGGGCGGCGGGAACCTAGTGCCCACGCGGGGCGGGGGGAAGCTCGAGGTGCTGCTCGCGCTGCTCCTCGAGGTGCGGCGGCAGCGTCGCGTAGATGTCCTCGAACACCGAGGCGCGCGAGGGCGGGCCGAGCTCTTCGACCTGCGCGAGCGCGGCATCGAGCTCCTCGCGCAGCGCCTCTTCCATCGAGGTCTTCGTCTCGTCGTCGAGCAGCTCGGCGGCGCGTAGGTAGCGCTCGAGACGCGCGAGCGGATCCTTCTTGCCCCAGGCCTCGACCTCGTCGTTGCTCCGGTAGCGCGTCGGATCGTCGCTCGAGCTGTGCGGCCCCATGCGGTACGTGACGCTCTCGACGAAGGTCGGGCCGTCGCCGGCGCGCGCGCGATCGACCGCTTCCTTCACGACGCGGTGCACCGCGAGCACGTCGTTGCCGTCGACGCGCACCCCGCGGATGCCGTACGCGTGCGCCTTGATCGCGATCGTCTTGCTCGCCGTCTGCTTGTCGGTGGGCACGCTGATCGACCAGTGGTTGTTCTGGCAGATCAGCACCACCGGCGGCTTCCAGATGCCGGCGAAGGTCATCGCCGCGTGGAAGTCGGGCTGGCTCGTCGCGCCGTCGCCCATGAAGCCGACGCTCACCGCGTCCTGGCCGCGCCTCTTCATCGCCATCGCGGCGCCGACCGCCTGCGGGATCTGCGGGCCGATGCACGAGCTCCACGCGACCTGGTTCACCGCGCGGCCCGACTGGTGGCTCGGCATCTGCCGGCCCTTCAGGAGGTCGCCCGCGTTGCCGTAGACCTGCGCGAGCCAGGTGCCGAGCGGGAAGCCGCGCACCAGCATGACCGCCGCCTCGCGCAGCGCGGGGAAGACCCAGTCCTGCGGCGCGAGCGCGAGGCCGGTCGCGATCGGTGTCGCCTCCTGGCCGGTGATCGTGCCGTAGAAGCCGACCTTGCCCTGGCGCTGCTTGCCGAGCATGCGCTCGTCGATGCGGCGGATGCGCAGCATCTGCCGGTACATCTCGAGCAGCATCTCCTTCGGCAGGAACGAGTCGCTCTGTGGGTCGGCGGTGCCGTCCTCTCGCAGGACGGAGAAGAGCGTCAGGGTCGGGTCGTCCGAGGGCAGGGAGCGCATGGGCGCGCGCATCTTACCGGCGCCGGACAGCGAGGCAAAGCTCGTGTCCGCGCGCTGCGGTCCGGGAGCGCCCAAGCTGGGCAGCCCGATGCGGGTCCGATCCTGCGCGCGCGGTCTGCGGGTGAGATTCGTCACGCAGAGGCGTACGCTGCGGGTGGAGGGGAGGTCGGGATGAGAGGCGCGCCGATCTCGATCCTCGGGTTGATCGCGCTCTGCCTCTCGTGCGAGGTGTCGCGGGTCGCGCGCGAGACAGCCACGCTCCCCGACGGCTCTCCGATGGCCGGCCGCCTCGAGGTCGCGGGCGGCGAGAGCTCGCCGTCGATCAGCGCGCAGATCCCGTGGCCGAACCCGTCGTCGCTCTGGGGCTGGGGCGCCGTGCGGCTCTGGGGCAGCCCGCGCGAGGACGAGCTGCGCGTGCACGCGATCGTGGACGCGCCCGCGGGCGCGCGCCGCTGGGGTGCGATGTGCGAGGTACGCGTGCGGATCGACGAGCGCGAGGTCGCGATGCGCGCGAGCTACGTCGGCCGCGCGATGTCGCGCGGACAATACGACGCGGTGCGGATCGATCTGCCGATCGAGGAGCTGCGCGCGATCTCCCGCGCGCAGCGAGTCGAGGGCGAGGTGTGCGGCGATCGATTCGAGATCGGGGCCGAGCAGCGCGAGACGGTCGGCCGCTTCGTCGAGCGGTTCGATGCGCTCTCGGTGCCGGCCCCCTCGCTGCGCGGCACGCCGCCCGCGGTCGGTCCCGACGTGTTCGTGCCCGGACAGGACGAGGAGATCTGGCCGACGCCCGCATGACGGCGTCCGCGAGAACTCTGCTAGAACGCAGGGCCGTGCCGCTTCTCCGCTCGCTGCGTCTTCGTCGTGCGGCGCCGCTCGCGCTCGCGCTGCTCGCGCTCGTCGGCTGCTCGCGTGAGCTCGACGACTCGACGCCCGAGGGCGCGGCCGGGATGTTCCTCGCGGCGATCGAGCAGAGCAGCACCGATCGCGATGCGCTGCGGCGCGCGTACGAGGTGATCGACTCGGAGTCGCAGCGTCGCCTGTCCGAGCGGGCGCGCAGCGCGACGGCGCTCGGCGCGCGCGAGTACGAGCCGTGGGAGATGATCGTGCACGGGCGCGCGCTGCTGCGCTTCGTGCCGCAGCGCGGCAGCGGGCTGCGAGCGCGCGACGGTGCGCTCGAGGACGAGGCGATCGTCGTCGTGACCGGCGAGGCCGAGGGACAGCGCGCCGAGGTGCCGATGCGCCTCGAGGACGACGGCTGGCGCGTCGTGCTCGACGTCCCCGACGTGCGCACGCGGCCGGCCGCCGATTCTTAGACAGCCTCGTGAGTCGACAGGAGCCCCGGACGGGATCAGGTCGTCGTGAGCACGATGCGCGACACCTCGGGCGGCGAGCCGAGGCGCGCGGGCGGACCGGCGGTGCCGAAGCCGCGGTTGACGTAGATCTGCGACTCGCCGCGCACGTAGTGACCGCGGATGTAGCCGTGGCGCAGCACGAGATCGGCGGGGCGCACGATGAAGTTCACCTGCCCGCCGTGGGTGTGCCCGCTGAGCTGGAGATCGACGCGCGACGCCGCCTCCGGGAAGTACTCGGGGTTGTGGCAGAGCAGGACGCGAGCGAGATCGGGCGGTACCTGCGCGAGCGACGCCGCGAGATCGGCGCCCGCGCCGTAGCCGTTGCGCGGTGCCCACACGTCGTCGACGCCGAGCAGTGCGAACGCGGCGCCGCGATCACCGATCACGCGCGCGTCGTTGCGCAGCACGTCGACGCCTGCGGCCCGCAGCGTCGCGAGCACCTCGTCGATGCCGGTGTAGTAGTCGTGGTTGCCGGGGATCGCGACGACTCCGTCGCGCGCGCCGAGCGAGGCGAGCCGCCGCGCGAACCGACCGAGCACCGGGAGATAGCTCGGATCGTGATCGATCAGATCGCCGGTCATCACGATCAGATCGGGGCGCGCTCGGCGCACCAGCTCGACCGCCGCGTCGAGCTCGCGCTCGCCGACGAAGATCCCGACGTGCACGTCCGAGAGCTGCGCGATCGTGTAGCCGTCGAGGGCGCGCGGCAGGTTGCGCAGCGGGATCGGCACCTGCTCGAGCACGTAGTCGTGGCGCCCGAGCGTCAGCCCGTAGAGCGAGGTCGCGGCGCCGGTCCCGATCGCGAGACCGACATACGAGCGCGAGAGCAGATCGCGACGCGTGAGCGTCGGCGCGGCCGTGGGGGCGCTGGTGAACGCCGGCTCGGTGGGGATCGCGGGCTCGCTCGGGAAGACGGCGGCGCGCGCCGAGCCGCGCTCGCGCAGGCGGGTCGCGATCCAGCGCGTGATGTCGAACGGCACCAGGAACCCGGCCGCGATCAGGAGCGTGAGCCCGACGCCGAACCCCACCATCGCGGCGCTGCCAGCGAGCGAGTCACCGACGCTGCTCCTCGCGAAGCGCATCGCGAACGGCAGCAGGATCGCGATCAGCAGCGCGACCAGCGTGACCGCTCGGACCGCGCGGCCGATCGCGAACGTCCGTGTCGCGCGCCGGTGCACGTACACCGCGATCGCGGAGAGCGTGAGCCCGATCGCGACGAAGAAGAGCACGAACGGGAGCGACATGCGCCGATCAGCATGGAGAGCCACGCCGCGCCCGGCAACGCGCTCGCGGGCGCCGCAACCCTTCTTCACGGGCCCGCCACGAGGGCCTCGGAGCGTGTCTAGAATCGCCGAGGAACGCAGGAGACCAGGAGAGCAGCAAGATCTCCTGCGTTCCTGGATTCCTCGGCCGCGTCGCCCGATCGGGCGACAGTCTCTCAGCTCTTCGCGAGCTCGAAGAGCCCGGCCGCGCCCTGGCCGCCGCCGATGCACATCGTGACGATGCCGTAGCGGCCGCCGCGGCGCTGCAGCTCGTACATCACCGACGCGGTCAGCTTCGCCCCCGTGCAGCCGAGCGGGTGCCCGAGCGCGATCGCGCCGCCGTTCACGTTCAGCTTCGCGTCCGGGATGCCGAGCTCCTTCTGGCAGTAGACCGCCTGGCTCGCGAACGCTTCGTTCATCTCGACGAGATCGATGTCCTTCATCGAGAGCCCGGTCTTCGCGAGCAGCTTCCGCACCGCGGGCAGCGGCCCGATCCCCATGATCGACGGATCGACGCCGACGGTGACGAAGTGCCGGAAGTACCCGAGCGGCTTCACGCCGAGCTCCTTCGCGCGCGCCTCGCTCATCACCAGCGCGGCCGCAGCGCCGTCGGAGAGCGGCGATGCGTTGCCCGCCGTGACGCTGCCCTTCGCCGAGAATGCGGGCTTGAGGCTCGCGAGCCCCTCGAGCGTGGTGTCGGGGCGCGGCAGCTCGTCGCGCGCGAACTCGAAGGGCTGGCGCTCGCCGTTCTCGGCGTAGCGCAGCCCGTGCACCGGGACGATCTCGCGCTCGAAGACCTTCTTCTCGATCGCCTCGGACGCCCTCTTCTGGCTGCGCAGCGCGAACTCGTCCTGCTGCTCGCGGCTGATGCCGAACTTCGCCGCGACGTTCTCCGCCGTGATGCCCATCGGCGTGTAGACCGACGGGAAGTGCTCCATCACCTCGGGCGACGCGCTCAGCTTGTAGCCGGTCATCGGCACCATCGTCATCGACTCGACGCCGGCCGCCACGACGACGTCCGCCGAGCCGACGAGGATCTCGCCGGCGGCCATCGCGATCGCCTGCAGGCCCGAGCTGCAGAAGCGATTGATCGTCACCGCGCCGGACTCCTCCGAGAGCCCCGCGAGCAGCCCGATCGGGCGCGCGACGTTGAGCCCCTGCTCGCCCTCGGGCATCGCGCAGCCGAGCACGAGATCCTCGACCATCTCCGGCGAGACCTGGGGCACGCGCGCGAGCAGGCCGCGGATCACCTCGGCCGCGAATTCGTCGGGCCGTCGATGCGCGAGCGAGCCCTTGTGGGCGCGACCCACCGCCGACCGAACCGCCTCCGCGATCACCACGTTCGCCATCTCGATCACCTCGTGAGTGGGGGCAGGACTGTAGTGCAGAAAAGAACGAGCGTCAGGCTCCCCAACGGTCCCCAGAGTCGGCTGCCGACTCAGAGCATGTCTAGACCCTAATCAAGCGCGTCGCGGACGCGAATGATGGATTAAGCCTGAAAGGCCCTGCGTTCTTCGGTTGCGAGACCAGAAGACGAAAGGCCTTTCAGGTGAACGAAAACGTACGGCTGCGGCTGCGATCTGAACAGTGCCGAATCAAGCGGCGGCTCGCCGCCGCAGAGGGTGGTCGAGAGCCACGCGATGCCGGGCCGGAGCTGA
>JALYRN010001163.1 GCA_030855295.1 Myxococcota bacterium
CGGTAGCGCTGCGTGCTGCGCGTCACATCTCCGCGGGCGAGAGCCTCGCGTTCCTCGCGGCGCCCGACCGAGCCGGCTCGTGGGCGTCGCGACGATCCTGAGAGCGCCCGCGGCAACCGAGCCGGCGGCCGCCACCGGCCCGCCCGCCACTCCGCCACCTGGTGTCCCGATTTCCCTGTGAAACGCTTCCGGTCCCGCCGGCACGAGGCCTGCTGCAGGCCGGGGCGTGGGCGCGCACGACGCATTGTTCAAGCACGTGTTCTCGGTCCCCGAGCACGCCGCGGCCGTGCTGGCGCACGTGCTGCCGCCGAGCGTGTCGGCGCAGATCGCGTGGTCGACGCTCCGGCTCGAGCCGGGGCCCTTCGTCGATCCGACGCTCGCCGCGCGGCACACCGATCTGCTCTTCTCCGTGCAGGTCGCGGGGCAGAGAGCGCTCGTCTATCTGCTCTTCGAGCACCAGTCGGGGCCTCACGCGCGGATGCCGCTGCGCATGGCGGGCTACGTCGTCGAGATCCTCGAGGCCGAGTGCGCGCGCTCGGGCGATGCGGCGCCGCTGCCCGTCGTGATCCCGGTGGTGCTGCACCACCAGGCCGGAGGCTGGACGGGCGCGCGATCGATGAGCGAGCTCTACGGTGCGGGCCCGGAGCTCCTCGACGCGATCGGTGATCAGGCGCTCTCGCTGCGGATCGCGTTCGACGATCTCGGTGCGCAGCCGGCGAGCGCGATCGCGGCGCGCGTCGCGCCACCGCTGGTGCGGCTCGTGCTCGGCGTGCTGCGCGACGCGCGGGACATGTCGCTCGAGGCGCTGATCGAGCGCTGGGGCGCGCTGATGATCGAGACCGCGCGCGCCCGAGGGCACGAGGCGCTCGCGGCGGTGCTGAGCTATCTTCTGGATGTCCATGAGATCGAGGATCGAGCGCTCGTGCTCGCGGCGCGCGAGCACGGTGGCGTCGAGCTGCAGGAGGTCGTCATGAACGCGTTCGACAGGTTGAGGGCCGAAGGTAAGGCCGAGGGAAAGGCCGAAGGAAAGGCCGAAGGAAAGGCCGAAGGAAAGGCCGAAGGAAAGGCCGAGCTCTTGCTGCGACAGCTCCGCCTGCGCTTCGGCGAGCTCACTCCGTCGGTCGTCAGCCGAGTTCGCGAGGCGACTCCGGATCAGCTCGACATCATGGCGGATCGCATTCTCACCGCGGAGGCCGCGACCGACGTCGTCGGCTGACGCGTCGCTCCGCTTCGGAGATGACGCTGGCGGACCTGGCCTCCTGCTGCGCTCACTCGATCTCGACGAGCTCGATGTCGAACACCAACATGCCCGCGGGCCTGCCGGGACGGCCCTGGTAGGCGAGCTCCTCGGGGATCCACACGCGCCGCACCTGGCCCGGGGTCATCGACACGAGCGAGTAGGTCCAGCCGCGGATGACGTCGGAGACGCCGAACGCCGCCGGCTCTCCGCGCGCGTGGGAGCTGTCGAACATCTGGCCGTCGGTGGTCCAGCCGGTGTAGTGGACGCGCACGCGATCGTCGCGCGTGGGGCGCTGCTCGCCCGAGCCCGGGCGCAGGATGCAGAAGCGCAGGCCGTCGATCCCGCGGCTCGCGGTGGCCGGCGGCGCTGCGACGTCGAGCGGAGGCGCGGTGGGATCGGCGGCCGGGTCCCAGCTCGAGCACGGGCCCTCGGGCGCCTGCGCGACCTCGTCGCCCTCCGTGGCGGGCGCGTTCGTCGGGTCACCGGACGTCGTCGTCCCATCTTCGGTCGCATCGGGACCAGCGGAGCGCGCTCCGCAGCCGAGGAAGAGCAGGGCGAGGACGAGACCGAAGAATCGCAGTGCGCGCATCGCGCGGATGTTCCCCGTGCGCGCGCCTCGCGGCAAGCGCCACGCGCAGCGTCGTCGTTCGGAGCGATGTGGGGCCGGCGTGCTCCTCGGCGTTCGCGAGCCGTGAAAGCGTTCGACCCTCGCGCGCTCGCTCGTCACGGGTGCCGTGATCCTGCGCCAGCTCATCGGGGCGCCGGCGGCCGCCACCGGTCCGCCCGCCACTCCGCCACCTGGTGTCCCGATTTCCCTGTGAAACGCTTCCGGTCCCGCCGGCACGAGGCCTGCTGCAGGCCGGGGCGTGGGCGCGCACGACGCATTGTTCAGGCACGTGTTCGCGGTCCCCGAGCACGCCGCGGCCGTGCTGGCGCACGTGCTGCCGCCGAGCGTGTCGGCGCAGATCGCGTGGTCGACGCTCCGGCTCGAGCCGGGGTCCTTCGTCGATCCGACGCTCGCCGCGCGGCACACCGATTTGCTCTTCTCCGTGCAGGTCGCGGGGCAGAGAGCGCTCGTCTATCTGCTCTTCGAGCACCAGTCGGGGCCTCACGCGCGGATGCCGCTGCGCATGGCGGGCTACGTCGTCGAGATCCTCGAGGCCGA
>JALYRN010001164.1 GCA_030855295.1 Myxococcota bacterium
CACCGGGGTGGCGGGCGCCGGGGTCGGGCCGCTGCGCAGCCACGCCACCACCTCGGGCCGCGTGTCGAGGGACGCCGCGCGCTCCGCCTCGTCGCCGAGCAGCTCGCGCAGGAGCTCCGCGATCTTCGTCGACGTCACCGCGAGCCGCTCGTCCGCGAGGAAGCGCTCCAGGTCTTCCTGCATCTCCGCGGCGGTCTGATAGCGATCGCGCGGCGCCTTCTGCAGCGCCTTGTCGAGCACGCGCGCGAGCGCGTCGGGCAGCTCGACGCCGAGAGACGCGAGCTCGGGCAGCGGCTCGGCGACGATCGCGTTGAGCGTCTGGATCGTGCTCCCGCGCTTGAAGAGCCGTCGTCCCGTCAGCATCTCGAAGAGACAGATCCCGAGCGAGAACACGTCGGTGCGCGGATCGACATCGACGCCGCGGCACTGCTCGGGCGCGATGTACGCGAACTTGCCTCGGATCGTCGTGTGGCTCGGCTCGGCGACGGGCGCCGCGGCGGATGGCGCGCCCTCCATCGCGCTGTGCGCGACGCCGAAGTCGAGCAGCTTCACGGTGCCGTCGTACGCGACCATCAGGTTGTGCGGGCTCACGTCCTGGTGGACCACGCGCAGCGCGCGACCGCGCGCGTCCTTCGCGGTGTGCGCGGAATGCAGCGCCTCGGCGACCGCAGACGCGATCTTCACCGCGATCGGAGCCGGGAGCTTGCGGCGCGCCTGGCCGCCCGAGGGCACGAGCAGATCCTGCACGGTGATCCCCGCGACCAGCTCCATCGCGATGAAGTAGTGCCCCTCCTCCACGCCGAATCGGTACACGTGGCAGATGTTCGGATGGCGCAGGCCGAGCGCGACCTGACCTTCGCGCAGGAACATCTCGCCGAAGCTCGCGTCGCTCTCGAGATGCGCGCGGACGACCTTCAGCGCGAGCAGTCGCGACGCGTCGCCCTCGGAGCGCTCGCGTGCGACGAAGACCTCGGCCATGCCGCCGACCGCGAGGCGCCCGAGGAGCTCGTACCCGGCGAACTTCCGGAGCGCC
This sequence comes from Myxococcota bacterium, assembly GCA_030855295.1. GTDB lineage: Bacteria > Myxococcota_A > Polyangia > Polyangiales > Sandaracinaceae > Sandaracinus. Next base: position 1,034 of record JALYRN010001164.1, read on the forward strand.
GGCAGCTCGATCGAGAGCTCGCCGCTGAGCCGCAGCTCGCTCGACGCGAGATCGATGTCGACGCTCGGCTCGCGCGCGCCGGGATCCGCGTCCGTGTCCGTTCCCGCGGTCATTTTCGAGTCGCTCGATCGTTCCGACATGCGCTGGTCGCGTCCGACGGTCCTGCATGGCCGGAAGGAGCGCAACCTTCAGCTCGAGATGCGCCGGAGGGCATCGTGCCGGTTTCTTCGCCTGCGCGGCCGGGCCGCATACCTTCGGTCGATGGACGATCTCCTTCCTGCGCGTCGTCGGGCCGGTCTGCGGCGCCATGTGCGCGTCGCGTGCCGTGCGATGCACTGGGACCGCTTCGACATGATCGGGGAGCGGCTCGTCGATCTGTCGCCCTACGGCGCGCTGCTCGCGTGCGACGACCGGGTGCAGGTCGGCGACGAGGTGTTGCTCAGCTTCCGCATGCCGTGGCTCGGCCCCGACGTGCTCGTCTCCGCCGAGGTGGCGCGCGTGATCGAGGGTCGTCGCGAGACCGATCCCGGCTACTGCGCGGGGCTTCGCTTCGTCGATCTCGATCCCGAGGAGCGCGCCGAGCTGCGCGCGCGCCTCGGGATGCTCGAGCCGACGGCGCCGGCGCGCGCGCACGCGATCGATTACGCGCGCGTCGTGCGCATGATCGATCATCGCGCGGCGCCGGACGTCGGGCTCCTCGCCGGAGACTGAAGCGCGAGCGACGCGATGCGTGTCAGCCGGTGGTGTCGCAGACCGGTCGGCCGCTGCCGGCGGGCTGGCCGCCGGGGAGAGAGAACGCGATCGTCTGGGTGGCGAGGCCGAGCACTTCGACCTCGAGCGATCCTGCGTACGCTCGATCGTCGCAGGGCAGCCCGGGGACGATCACCTGGACGCTCAGCGAGCGTCCGCATCGGAGCCGCACGGGGCGCCTGCTCTCGACGGTCTCTCCGTCGAACGTGAGGCGGGAGCGGATGCTGACGCAGCCCGGCGCGTCGTCTTCGGGATCGATCGCGACCTGGAATTCGATCATCGCGTTCCCCTGGAAGCCCCAGGTGAGCTCGGTGGGCGGCTCCACGGTCAGCGCGAGGCCGGAGAAGGGGCCGACCTCGGGGTCCGAGCATCCCTCCGCGAGCTGCGGCCCCGGGGGGATGCAGGGCGGATGAGCCCACCGGCCGTCGATGCATCGCACCGTCGGGTCCGTGCAGTCGGGGAACGCGAACGAGTATCGGCACTCGAGGTCGCCCGCGCACGCGCTGCCCGACAGCGGCACGGACTCCGGGCACGCGCGATCGACACCGTCGCAGATGATCGGCCCCGCGTCGGTCGGCGCCGCGTCGGCGGGGGCCGCGTCGATGGGCGCGGCGTCGGCG
>JALYRN010001165.1 GCA_030855295.1 Myxococcota bacterium
GGGCAGGCCGCGGCCGAGCGCTTCGCGCGGCGTGCGCTCGAGCGGCTCCGCGCGGCCGAGGATCCGATCGCCGAGGCGCACGCGATCGAGTCGGAGGAGAGCGCGCGCACCGGCCGCCACTTCCGTGTGAGCGTGGAGGAGCTGCCGCCGGCTGCGCGCGGCGACCACCTCGTGCCGGAGTACCTCGACGCGATCTTCGGGCTCGATGCGCCGGGCGTGCTGACGGAGCCGGTGCGGACGAGCTTCGGATGGCACGCGATCGTGCTGACGGAGATCGTGCCGGCGTGGCGAGCGCCGGCGGACGAGGTCGAGGAGATCGTGCGCGAGGAGCTGGCGATCGAGGCGCGCGCACAGCGCCTCGAGGAGCTGGTCCGAGAGCTCGCGGGACGCACCGCGATCGAGCTCGATCAGGCCGCGATCGCGGAGGCCCTGCAGACCGATCTGCTCGAGCGTGGAGGCGACGCACCGTGAGCGGGGAGAGCTCGCCACGGCAGGACGCCAGAGCGCCGGTCGAGTCGCCGCGCGACATGGCCGAGAGCGCCTTCACCCCGACGCTGCGTGCGCTGTTGCACTCGGTCCCCGGGATGCTCGCGGTGATCTTCGTCGACCGCGAGGGCGAGTGCATCGACTACTGCGCGACCATCGCTCCCTACGACGCGAAGGTGATCGCGGCGCACATGATCATCATCGCGTCGGAGGCGCGGCAGCGGGCGTTCGATCGCGGCGGCGAGCTGTGGTGGGTGCACATGCACGGCACCGAGCGCGATCTGGTACTGCGTCGCTTCGCCGATGACTACGCGCTGGTCGTCGCGACGCGCCCGAGCGGGATCTCGAGCCTGCTGACCGAGAGCATCGAGCACGCCGTGCGCGAGCTGCGCTACGAGAGCGGGATCGGTCCGCCGGCGTGGGAGCCGACGCCCGATCGGGTGCGGGTCGAGGTTCGTCTCAGCACGGTCGGCTGGGCGTACGCGCCGAAGGCCTACTGGCACCGCGGCGATCGCACGACGATCCACGACGTGCTCGGGCGCTGGGTCGAGACCGAGCCCGGGATCCGCCCGAGCGATCCCGAGCGCGAGGCGGTCTGCTTCATGGTGCGCTCCTCGAGCGGCGAGGAGCTCACGCTGGTGCACTGGGTCGAAGAAGACGCGTGGGAGCGTCGGTGAGGAGCGGCTCGAGCACTGCGACTTTTCATGCTCACTCCGAGGAGGAGGTCGCCGCGACGTCGTCCTCCTCGGCGGCGAGCAAGCGCAGCGCGCGCGTGAGATCGGCGTCGAGACCGCGCGCGACCCGCGCCGAGAGATCGGGGTAGAGCTGCTGCGCGCCGACGAAGGCGGCGTACTCGAGACGCGCGAGGTGGAGCGCGCCAGCGCGGCGACCGGTGCTCTCCGCCCAGAGCTCGGCGAGGTACGCGACGCGGCGCGCATCGACGCGCTCCATCACCGCGCGCACCCGCGGATCGCGCAGCGCCCAGGCGCGCACCGCCAGATCGAGGCGATGGTCGAGCCCACGCACCGCATCGCCGAGCCGCGCGGCGCGGCGCGCCGGATCCGAGGCGGCCTCCGCGACCACGATGGGGCGCTCGGTCAGGTCCTGCTCCCAGCGCGCGAGCAGCGCGTCGTGGTAGTCGGCGATCTCGGGGAAGTGGTGATAGAAGGCGCCCTTGGTGCGGCCGAGGCGCCGGCAGAGGTGCTCGATCGTCAGCGACGCCTCGCCATGCTCGCGAAGGATCGCGAGGCCCTCGAGCAACCAGTCGCCCGCCGTCGTCCGCGCCATGACGCGCGCTACCGCGCGATCCCGAGCGCGGCGAGCCCCGCGACCGCGAGGCAGAGCGGCGAATAGAGCACGAGGTTCCAGCGGTGGTAGGGCAGCTCGCGCACCTCGGGACGGAAGCGCGCCTCGACGAAGCCGCCGAGCCCCCGCGCGCCGAGCACGAGCACGACGCCCCACGCACCGATCGCCGTCACGATCGGCGGCATCGGCAGCACGAACGCCCCCGACGCCGACGCGACCAGCACCGCGGCGATCCCCAGCAGGACGGCGACGACGTGGCACGCCAGCGGCGACGGCATCGCGCCGCGCGTGCCGACCACCAGCGCCGCGAGCCCCGCGTCGTCCTTCGCCGGCCAGCGCCCCCCGAGCCCCCACGAGACGTGCAGCAGCGCGACCACCACGAGGACCAGAGCGACGATCATGCCCAACCATACCTCAGGGTATGTTTCGCGCCACCCATTTCAGCGATCGAGCGCACGCGCCCCGCCGCCGTTCACTTGCAGCTCCGCCGAGAGCGCACGCGCCCCACCACCTGAAAGCCCCCCGCAAGCCGAGCGCCCCCGAGCACAGGAGCCCGGCGCCCCGCCGGCGGTCCGCGCGTGCACCCCCCCGCCCCGCGCAAGTCCTTCGC
>JALYRN010001166.1 GCA_030855295.1 Myxococcota bacterium
GCTCGCGCTCGACCACGCGCACGCGCGGCAGCTCGCGCACGGGCTCGCACGCACGCCGGGGGTGCGCATCGACGCAGCGAGCGTCGAGACGAACATCGTGATCGCCGAGCTCGCCTCGATCACGCCGGTCGAGCTCTGTCGGCGCGCGGCGGAGCACGGCGTTCGGCTCGCGCCGGTCGGCCCGCGCCACGTTCGCGCGGTCACTCACCTCGACGTCGACGCGGCCGGGATCGATCGCGCGATCGCCGCGGTCGGCGCTGCGATCACACAGGGTTGAGGCGCACAAAGAGCAACGCGACCGGGGGCGAGTGCCCGCGGTCGCGTGGTTCTGAGAGGAACGGTTCTGAGAGGAACGATGCCGGAGAGGAACGGTGCAGGAGAGCGAGCGCGTCGCGCTCAGAGCTCTTCTTCCGGATCTTCGACGAAGCCGACCTCGTCTTCCTCCTCGTCCTCTTCTTCCTCTTCGACCTCTTCTTCTTCCTCGTCGTCACCCGCCTCGGCCGCCGCGTACTTCACGTCGATGCCGGCCTCCGCGAGATGACCCTCGAGCAGCTCGAAGAGCTCGTCGATCTCGTCGCCCGACCACTCGTCGAGGATCTCGGAGACGAAGTCGTTGAAGTCGACGCTGTCGATGCGACGCTCGATCTCTTCGATCTGCTCGTCGCTGAACGCCTCGAGGATGTCTTCGCGGAGCGTGTCGGTGTCGCCTTCGTCGATGGCGTCTTGAGCGGACGTCCGGATCTGTTTGACGGCGCGCTTGTCGAGAAAGATTTCCATGGAAGGCCGTTCCTCGGGTGGCGTTCGGGCCGCTACTATAGGGGGGTCGAAGTGCCTGTCAACAACGGTCCTACCCCTGCGTTTTCGCTGCGCGCGCGCGCTCTTCGAGGCCGCTCGGCGTCGAGCTCGCGGCGCCTATGTGGCTCGGTCGCCGCGGCGCTCGTCGTCGCTCCGTTCGCGTGCGCGACGTGGCTCGCGGCCGACGTCGCGTGCGCCGACGAGCCGTCGTCGGCGGTGCACCACGTCGAGCCTCCGCCCGCTCCGGAGGAGCATCCACCGACGCTCTCGGTCGAGATGCACGGCGGTGCCGAGGTGCCGCTCGAGCGCTCGGCGATCTGCCCCGCGGGGGCCGGCTGCGTGCTCGGCGCCGGGGTCGTCGCGGGCGTCCGGATCGAGCGGCGCAGCTCGGATCGCGTCGGACTCTTCGCGGGCTACGACTTCTGGCTGCTCGACAGCGACGGCGTGTTCGAGCTCGGCGCGCTGCACGCGGTGCGCGCCGGCATCCGCTACGTGCTCGACGACTCGATGATGGTGCACCCGTTCATCGAGGCGGCGATCGGGTTCCTCGCGTTCGGGGACACCGCGAACGTCGTCACGCTCGGCGGGCTGGTCTCGGCGGGCGGCGGCGCGGAGCTCGAGCTCTCGGAGTCGGTCGCGTTCGTGGCGTCGCTCGAGGCGTGGCTCCTGTCGACCGGGCCCTTCCAGACGCGGGAGGGAGCGATCCGCGCGGACCCGTTCGGCGTCAACATCGCGCTCCAGATCACGATCGGCGTCTCGGTGCTGGTCGGGCCGTCGGCGGCCGCTCGCTGAGTCGACAGGAGTGCTCGCCCCGGAGGGCGCGTACGGGAGCGCGCGCAGCGCGTGTACGGCAGGGAGCGGAGCGGGCGAGCCGATCGAATGCGCGCGCGGACGGAAGGGCCCGGAGCGGGCGAGCCGATTGACGACAGGAGTGCTCGCCCCGGAGGGCGCGCACGGGAGCGCGCGCCGCGCGCGCGGACGGAAGGGCCCGGAGCGGGCGAGCCGATCAATCGGCGCGCGACCGAGCGCTGAGCAGGGTCGGGGAGCATCTGCGACCTTGACGTACGCACCGTGGGCAGGTTCCACTTGCGCTCGGCATGAACTGCAAGAACTGCGGCCGGCAGAACCCGTCCGGCAGTCTGTACTGCCAGGACTGCGGGCACCGGCTCGGGGACTGGGTGCCGCAGGAGCGGCCGCAGAAGATGCCGACACCGCCGACCGGGATCGCGCGGCAGAGAGAAGGCGCACCAGTGGGTCCCGCGATGCAGGTATGTCCGCGCTGCGCGAGCACGAACGCGTCGCACATGCGCTTCTGCAACAACTGCGGGTTCGAGCTCGCCGGGATGCCGATCGGAAGTGGCGGCGCGCCGATCGGGAGCGCGCCCCAGGGCGCGCCGATGATGTCGCCGTATGCCTTCTCTCCGGCGCCGCTCGCGAGCTCGGGCCCGGTCTGCTGGCGGTGCCGCGCGGGCGGCGACGCGGGCGCGGAGTTCTGTAAGTTCTGCGGCGCGCGCTACGCCGAGGATCCCTCGCGCGGCGTGTTCGCTGGCTCGTCGGTGGGGTCGGCGCTCGGCGCCTACGCGGCGGCGCCGGCGAACGGGCACGG
>JALYRN010001167.1 GCA_030855295.1 Myxococcota bacterium
GCTGCGCGCGACGCCGATCGGGCTCGCTCTCGCGGTCGCCTCCGGTGCGATCGCGTCCGGCCTCGGCTACGCGATCTGGTACGCGGCGATGCCCGCGCTCGGCGCCACGCGCGCCTCGATCGTCCAGCTGGTCGTCCCGGTGATCGCCGCCGCCGCGGCGGTCCCGCTGCTCGGCGAGGCGATCGATCCGCGGATGATCGCCGCCGCCGCCCTGGTGCTCGGCGGCGTGGCGATCGCGATCGTCCCGGCCCGCCTCGCACGAGCCGATTTTTAGACAGCCTCTGATCTGAGCACGTGTTGGGCGTCCCGATACGCCATGGACGAGCCGACACCGCGACACTCGGAGGGCTCCCGAGCCGTGTCTTCCCTCTGCGGGGCGTCGCGACGTACGCTCGCGTGCGGAGGGGTCCCATGCGAACGATCGATCGGAGCGCGCGCGTCGCGCTGCTGCTCGTGCTGCTCTCGGCCTGCGGCCCGGGCGTCATCGAGGGTGACGATGCAGGTCGCCGCGACGCCTCGACGACGCGCGATGCCGCGACGACCGATGCTGCGCCGCCTTCCGACGCCGCACCGGGCGCCGACACCGGGACCGAGCCGCCGCTCGTGCGCTCGACCGACTTCGCCGAGGCCGCGGGGGACGTGCTCAACCCCGATCGCGGGATGTACTGGTGGGACTGGAGCAGCACCGCGACGCTCGTGCTCGTGAAGGTGCAGCTCGGCGCGTACTGCGGCACCGCGACGCTGCCGTCCTCGGTCACGACCGAGCTGCGCGCGCGCATGGACGCGCATCGCACCGCGGGCCGGCGCGCGATCCTGCGCTTCGTGTACGCCGACGGCGGCGTGGTGAACGAGGCGTGCATGCGCGCCGACGCGGAGAGCATCGAGATCGTGGAGGGGCACATCGCGCAGCTCGCGGCCGCGATGGAGGAGCACGTCGACGTGATCGCGTACGTCGAGGCGGGCTTCTTCGGCATGTGGGGCGAGTGGAACTCCGAGCATGCGCCCGCCGGCACCTCGCTCTGGACCAGCGAGGAGAACCGGCGCCGCGTGCTGCGCGCGCTGCTCGACGCGGTGCCGGAGGAGCGCGCGATCCTGGTGCGCCGGCCGCGCTTCCGCGAGGAGCTGCCGTTCCCTCCGGCGGACCTCGCGAGGCTCGGCTTCCACAACGACTGCTTCCTCGCGTCGGCCGACGACTACGGCACCTACGACGGTGATCGCTCGGTCGCGGAGTGGAAGACGTACGTGCGCGAGGCGACGACGACGGTGCCGCTCGGTGGCGAGACGTGCCGCGACGAGCTGCCGTTCACCACCTGCGAGAACGCGCTCTCCGAGCTCGAGACGCTGCGGTGGAGCTACCTCCACGAGGGCTATCACGAGGACGTGATCGCGCGCTGGGAGAGCGAGGGCTGCATGGACGAGATCCGGCGGCGCCTCGGCTATCGCATCGTGCTGCGCGCAGTGGAGGCGCCGGTCGAGGTGCCCGTGGGCGGCGTGCTGCGCGTGCGGATGGAGCTCGACAACGAGGGGTACGCGCCGCCGTACACGACCCGTCGGGCGCGCCTCGTGCTGCGGAACGAGGCCGGCGCGACGCACGTGATCGAGCCGCTCGAGTCGACCGGCGCAGACACGCGCGCGTGGGTCCCGGGCGCCACCATCGAGGTCGAGCTCGCGGCCGTGCTACCTGCCGCGCTCGAGCCCGGCACCTGGGAGGTGCGCGTCGCGCTGCTCGAGGATCGGAGCGACGCGCCGGCGTACGCGATGATCTTCGCGAACGACGAGCGAGTGCGTGACGACGCGCGCCGCGAGAACGTGATCGCGACGCTCGTCGTGCCGTGATCGACGCCGGCGTCGCGCGCCCCTCCCCGGCACGCACGTGATTGAGGCATCCTCCGCGCGTGAGCAGCGGCCCCGCGTTCCATCTCGGACGAAGCTTCGACATCGCGACCCGGACCGCCGGCGACGAGCCCGTGCTCTATCCGGCGAAGCACCTCGTCACGCACGGCGTGATCCTCGGCATGACGGGCTCGGGCAAGACGGGGCTCGCGTCGGTGCTGCTCGAGGAGGCGTCGCTCGCCGGCATCCCTGTGATCGCGATCGATCCCAAGGGCGATCTCGGCAACCTGCTGCTCGCGTTCCCCGCGCTGCGCCCCGAGGACTTCGCGCCGTACGCGCCGGAGGGCGAGGACCCCGCGGCGATCGCGCAGCGCACGCGCGAGGGGCTGCTGGCGTCGGGCGTGTCCGACGAGAAGCTCGCGCGCTACGCGGCGACCGAGCGCACGATCTACACGCCGGGCGCGCGCCTCGGCCGACCGCTCTCGCTGATGCCCTCGCTCGCGCCGCCGCCGCCACGGAGCGACCAGGAGGGCGCGCGCGATCGCGCGGTCGCGACCGCGTCGGCGC
>JALYRN010001168.1 GCA_030855295.1 Myxococcota bacterium
GGCCTGGGCTGCGAGGTGCTCGGCGGGATGCTGCGCGCGCCGCGCGACGTCGAGGTGACGCGCGCGGGCGAGATCGTCGTCAGCGAGTTCGGGGCGGGGCGTCTCGTGCGCCTGCGCGCCGGCGCGTGGGAGACGATCGCCGACGGGCTGGCGGGACCGATCGGCGTCCGCGAGTGGCGCGACGGACGGCTGCTCGTCGGTGAGGAGCATGCGCAGGCGGTCTCCTGGATCGGGCTCGACGACGGCGCGCACACACCGCTCGCGGAGGAGCTAGGGAACGTCACCTACGTCGCGCTCGACGACGCCGGCGCGCTCTTCGTCTCGACGTTCGTCGCGGGCACGCGGGGCGCGGGCGTGGTGCACCGGATCGATCCCGGAAGCGGCGCGGTCGCTCCGTTCGCGACCGGGCTCGACGTGCCCGAGGGGCTCTTCGTCGACGCGGACGGAGCGCTCTTCGTGGCCGAGTGGGACACGCCGTCGTCGGTGCGTCGGTTCCCGCCGGGAGGCGGCGACGTCGCGGCCTCGGAGATCGTCGCGGACGGCTTCGATCGCATCTACGGGCTCCTGCCCGACGGCGACGGAGGGTTCTTCGCGGGTGATCACGCGGGTCGAATCGTGCGCGTGCGCGCCGGCGGCGACATCGAGCGCATCGTGGACGGGATCGGTCGCCCCGGCGGGCTCGCGCGGGACGCGACCGGCGCGCTGCTGGTGGCGGAGTTCGTCGACTTCGGCGCGGAGGGCCGAGTGCTGCGCGTGACCGGTTTGTGACCCGCGCCGCGAGGGCCAGTGATGCGAAGTTATGGGGGGTTGGCCGCAGCCGCCTAAAACGCGCGCGATTCCGTGGGGTTGCGGAAGGGGTGCGTGTCCCCGTCAGGCGGGGTCACGGTCCCCGTCAGGCGGGGTCAGCGGGTGGGGGCGGTGCGGATGAGGTCGAGGAGGTCGACGGCGCTGAGGGCGCCGGCGGCGTCGGCGCCTTCGAGGACGCCGCGGGTGAGCGCGCGCTTGGCGTCGTGGAGCGCGAGCACGGCCTGCTCGATGGTGTCCTTCGCGACCAAGCGGACGATCGTGACCGGCTTGTCCTGGCCGATGCGGTGCGCGCGGTCGGACGCCTGATCTTCGACCGCGGGGTTCCACCACGGATCGAGGTGCACGACGGTGTCCGCCGTCGTGAGGTTGAGGCCAGTGCCGCCCGCCTTGAGCGAGAGCAGGAAGACGGTCGCCTCGCCGGCCTGGAAGCGCTCCACCCGGCGCGCGCGCTCAGCCGCCGGGGTCGAGCCGTCGAGCTGGAGGTAGCTGGTGTTGCGCGCCCGCAGCAGGATCGCGACGCGCTCGAGCAAGCGCACGAACTGACTGAAGACCAGCACCTTGCGACCTGCGCCCTCGAGCTCGTCGACGAGATCGATCAGCGCCGCGAGCTTCGACGACGTCACGCCGGCGTCGGGGACGACGAGCGAGGCGTCGCACGCGATCTCGCGCAGCCGGGTGATCGACGCGAGCACGCGGAAGCGCTGCGCCTCGCCGGCCTCGCCGAGCGCCGCGATCGCCGACGCGCGCTCGGCGTCGTAGAGGCGACGCTCGGCGTCCGAGAGCTCGACCTCGCGCAGGATCTCGATGCGCGGCGGCAGCTCGGGGGTCACGACCTCCTTCGTGCGGCGCAGCAGGTAGGGGCGCACCAGGGCGGCGAGCGCAGCGAGGCGCTCCGCGTCGTGATCGCGCTCGATCGGCTGCGCGAAGCGCGCGCGGAAGTGCTCCCACGGGCCGAGCAGCCCCGGATGCACGATCGAGACGATGCTCCAGAGCTCCGACAGCCGGTTCTCGAGCGGCGTGCCCGTCAGCGCGATGCGCACGCGCGCGCGCAGCTCGCGCACCGCCTTGGTCCGGAGCGCCTCCGGGTTCTTCACCGACTGCGCTTCGTCGAGCACGAGCGTCGCGAGCTGGATCGACGAGAGCGCGTCCACGTCGAGCGCGACGACGTCGTAGCTCGCGACCAGGACGTCGCCGGGCCCCGGCGGATCGCTCTCGAGCGCCGCGTGACGACCTCCTCCGCGATGCACGCGCACGCGCAGCGAGGGCGCGAACCGCTCCGCCTCCCGCGCCCAGTTGTCGCCCAGCGAGGTCGGCGCGATCACCAGCGCCGGGCCCTCGCTCGCGCGGTGCACCAGGAGCGCGAGCGCCTGCACCGTCTTGCCGAGGCCCATGTCGTCCGCGAGCACCGCGCCGGACTCGAGCGACGCGAGCCGCGCCAGCCACAGGAAGCCGGTGCGCTGGTAGTCGCGCAGGGTCGCGCGCAGCTCCTCCGGCACCTCGGCGTCGGCGAGCGTGCCGGACGAGAGCCGCGCGCGCAGGCGCTTCCACTGCTCGTCCGCCTGCAGCGCGCCCTCGTCGACCAGCGCCTCGAG
>JALYRN010000277.1 GCA_030855295.1 Myxococcota bacterium
GCGCGACGCTGCAGCAGCCGCCCGTGGTCATCGTCATCGGAGGCGCTCCGCCGTCGCCGCCCGCGACGCCGCCGTCGAGCCCGCTCATCCCGGCGTCGGGCCGCTCGGGCGGCTCGGGCAGGCCGGGCACGATCAGATCTCGACAGGCCGGCATCCCGCTCGCGAACCCCGGCGGATACGCGCGCGTCAGCGAGCCGCGTCGCGCCGTCAGCAGGCGCTCGAGATCCGTGTGCTCGCACGTCGCCACGCTGGCGGTGCCGAACACGTCGAGCGCGCCGTCGTGACACTCGACGGGCGCGTCCTGCTCGAGCAGCGCGGGGAACATCGTGTCCCCCTGCCGCACCGAGAGCAGCGCGCGCACGTCGGTGCCCGCCGGGAACACGGCCCCGCGCAGGTAGTCGCAGAGCCCGAGCTGCGTCCAGCTCATCGTGTAGCTCGCGTCGAACGAGGTCGGCCCGTCGGGGATCGGATCCCCGCCGACGAGCATCACCTCGTGGTTGGCCAGCGTGGCCGCCGTGATGTTGAACGCGTACGCGAAGAGCCCGGAGTCGGCCGCGTGCTCGAGCGCGTGACCGCCCAGGTCCGACGGCTCCGACGCGACGAGCGCGCCCTCGACGTCGGTGCGCCACCCACCGAACCGCGCGCGGTACTCGGAGCTGAGCTCGTCGATGAACGTGCGCGCGCGATCGCGGACCTCGTTGATCAACGCGTCCCGGATCTGATCGACGATCGGCCCCAGCAGCGCCCGCATGATGTTCGGGATGCTGACGCTGACGCCGAAGCGCGACAGGAAGTCGCTCAGGTCCGTGTACCAGGTGGGCGACACCGCGCGGCCCAGCGTCTCGTAGTCGATCGCGAAGGTGCGATCGCTCCAGTCGTCGATCGGCCCGAACACCGTCGCGATCGTCGCGGGTGTGATGTCGAGTCCGTGATCCTCGGTGTCGCCCGCCGGGATCGGCGTGTTCAGCTCGCGCGACAGGTTCGCGATCACCTGCACGAACGCGGGCAAGAAGCCGTAGAGATCGTCGCCGAGCGAGTCGGAGATCTTGTCGAACGCCGACGGCAGCGGATTGCCCGCGGCGTCCATGCGCGGCGCGAGCATGCGGACGAGCACGTAGTACTCGCCGAACTTGGTCGGACAGCCCGAGCTGCACGCCGTGGCGTCGTCGGGCGTGCCGATCATGCCGTCGGGGCCCGCGGTGACGCCGAGCTCGGCGTCGGCCGCGAGCGTCGCGATGCGATCGGTCATCGTCGTCCGCACGCCCTCGCGCAGCGTCTGCAGCTCGGCGATGTAGACGGGCGCCATCGCGATCTGCTCCCACGGGCCGAACCCCGCGCTCTGCGCCCACCCGAGCACGGTGCCGCCGGGATCCGCCGCGCGCGCGGCGTCCCACTTCACCATCGGCTCCTCGGCCATGCGCTGCCAGACGGGGCTCTCGACGTCGAAGTACATCCGCAGCACGAAGTCCTGCGGGATGTCGTGCTCGAGCGCGATCCCGGAGAGCGCGGTGGGGTTGCCGGCGTGGTACGCCGACTGGATGACGCTCTCGGTCACGATGTGGCCGATCACGTTGTCGTAGTCGCTCGCGCGCGACGCCGAGATCGGGTTGAGCGTGAACGTCTCGCCCGTGAAGTGATTGACGAAGTGGTGCGCGATCGCGTCGGTCGAGCCGTGCAGCAGGCAGCCGAGCGCGTAGGCGCGCTCCGCCTCGGTCAGCGCCTGCTGGTGGAGGATCTCACACTGCCGATAGGGGTCCTGGGTCATGCCGTGGGTCCCGTCGGTCATCGCCGGGAACACGACGTTGTCGGGCCCGATCGAGCCGGCGCGGAACGCCAGCGGCTGGTTGATGATCGCGTCGGCGTCCTCCTGCGGGATCTGCACCGCGTACGTGCTCCAGCGCAGCTGGATGGTGCGCCCGTCGGCGCTCTCGATCAGCGCTTGCCGGACCTCGTTCGAGAGCGCGATGTGCACGCGCGTCGTGAACGCATGCGCGCTCGTGGTGGCGCTCGAGACGAGCGCGAACGTGACCAGCCAGACGAGCGAGCGTCGCATCGAAGATCTCCCCAGGCGCAAGGCTATCGCAGTCGCGCATGGACGATACGCCGCATGCACGACGACCTCCCCGCGCGACCCCCGATGAGGCCCTTGCCGGTGCCTCGACGTCAAGCGCGACGAGCCGGCCACGGCCGCGACCCCTCGACCTCGGTGTTACTCTCCCGCGTCCACGCACCACGGGGGAACCACGATGAGCCTGAACCTCGCCACCCTGCTCCGCGAGAGCGCCGCGCGTCACGCCGATCGTCCCGCGATCATCCTCGGCGACACCGCCCTCCCCTACGCCGCGCTGCACGGAATGGCGCAGCGGTTCGCGGGCGGGCTGCGCAAGCTCGGTCTAGAGCGCGGGCAGCACGTGGCGCTCCTGCTCCCGAACGTGCCGCACTTCCCGATCGCGTACTTCGGAGGGCACTACGCGGGCACGCCGATCGTGCCGCTCAACGTGCTGCTGACGGCTGACGAGATCGCGTACCACCTCGACGACGCAGGCGCGGCCGCGGTCGTCGTGTGGGAGGGCTTCCTGCCACAGGCGCAGGCCGCGTTCGCGCGCACCGAGAGCTGCAAGCACCTGATCGTGTGCAGGGCCGATCGCGCCGACCTGAGCGCGCCCGAGGGCGCGGTCAATTTCACCGCGCTGCTCGGCGGGAGCGAGCCGCTCACCGACGTCACGCCGACGATGCCCGACGAGACCGCGGTCATCCTCTACACGTCCGGCACCACCGGCCGACCGAAGGGCGCCGAGCTCACACACTTCAACCTCTTCTTCAACGCGCACTTCGTCCGCACGCAGCTGCTCCCGATCACGCACGAGACCACCGCGCTCGGCGTGCTCCCGCTCTTCCACTCGTTCGGGCAGACCGCGGTCCAGAACGCGACGCTCGCGGCGGGCGGCACGGTCGTGCTGATGCCGCGCTTCGACGCCGACGGCGCGCTCGCGCTGATGCAGAAGCACCGCGTGACGCTGTTCGCCGGCGTGCCGACGATGTTCTTCGGCCTGCTCCACCACCCCGACAAGGGCAAGTACGACCTCGCGAGCCTGCGCCACTGCATCTCGGGCGGCTCGGCGATGCCGGTCGAGGTGATGAAGGCGTTCGACGAGGCCTTCCGCGTCAACATCCTCGAGGGCTACGGCCTCTCGGAGACGTCGCCGGTCGCGTCGTTCAACACCCTCGATCGCCCGAAGAAGGCGGGCTCGATCGGCGTGCCGATCTGGGGCTGCGAGTTCCAGCTCGTCGACGAGCAGGGGAAGATCGTCACCGAGACCGACACGCCCGGCGAGATCTGCATCAAGGGCCACAACGTGATGAAGGGCTACTGGAAGCGGCCCGAGGCGACCGCGGAGTCGATCCAGGACGGCTGGTTCCGCAGCGGCGACGTCGGCACGCGCGACGCCGAGGGCTACTACTTCATCGTCGACCGCAAGAAGGACATGATCATCCGCGGCGGCTTCAACGTGTACCCGCGCGAGATCGAGGAGGTCCTCTACGCGCACCCGGCGGTCGCCGAGGCCGCCGTCATCGGCGTCCCGCACGCGAGCCACGGCGAAGAGGTGAAGGCCTACATCGCGAAGAAGGCCGGCCACGACTCGGTCACCGACGCCGACATCATCGCGTACTGCAAGGAGCGCCTCGCCGCGTACAAGTACCCGCGCACCGTCGAGTTCCGCGACGCCCTCCCCAAAGGCCCCACCGGCAAGATCCTGAAGCGCGAGCTCCGCAGCTGATCTCCGCGGTGCCAAATCGGCTCGCCCGCTCCGGGCGAGCACGCGCGAGCGCGCGCTCCCGTGCGCGCCCTCCGGGGCGAGCACTCCTGTCGACTCAGCGCTTCTTGCGGCCGATCCAGGCGGCGAGCATCGTGTGGCCGCCGCCCCACGCGAGCGCCATCAGGAAGAAGAGCGCGCTGCCGAGGGTACTGCCGCTCGACGCCAGCCACGCGCTGCCCATCAGGAGCGAGCCGACGACGAAGCCGCTGTAGACGCGGCGGCCGATCACGTCGAAGGCCTGCGCGATGCTGGGCTCGCGGGTGCGCACCTCGAGGCGGCCGTGGCGCAGGTCCTCGAGGATCTCCTGCGCCTGCACGGGGAACTCGGTCGCGGCGTGCGAGATGCGCGCGACGCTGCGCAGCAGCTCGGGGAGCATGCGCTCGGGCGAGTAGCGCACCGCCATCAGCTTGAGGAAGTACGGCTTCATCTCCGCATAGAGATCGAAGGTCGGCGCGATCTCGCGACCGACGCCCTCGACCGTCATCAGCGCCTTGCCGACCATCAGGAAGTCGGGCGGGATCTCGAGGCCGTACTTGGTCGCGCCGCCGACGAGGTCGCGGATCAGCGCGCTCACCTCGATGTCGCCGAGCTGCTTGCCGAGATACTTCTCGGAGAGCATCGCGACCTCCGCCTCGAAGGCCGGGCGGTCGACCTTCTTGGTCGGCGTGCCGATCGCGTAGAGCGCGTCGGCGATGCCGCGGTAGTCCTCCTGCACCGCCGCCACCATCAGATCGATCGTCTTGTCGCGCAGCTGCGGCGTGAGGCGCCCGACCAGCCCGAGGTCGATCAGCCCGATCACCGGCGCGTCCGGCTGGCCCATGATGATCACGTTGCCGGGGTGCGGATCGGCGTGGAAGAAGCCGTCCTCGAAGATCGACTTGATGATGATCCCGAGCGTCGCGCGCGTGATCTTCTCGGCGTCGAAGTCGCTCGCGACCGCTGCGTAGACCTTGCGCCCCTCGAAGTACTCGAGCGCGAGCACGCGCTTGCCCGACCACTTCCGATAGACCTTCGGGAAGCGCACCTCGGGGTGCCCCTCGAAGTTCTTCGCGAAGCGCACCGCGTGATCGGCCTCGAGCTGGAAGTCGAGCTCCGCCGTGATCGCGCGATCGAACTCGCTGACGAGCTTGACCGGCGAGTAGATGCGCGCGTCGGGCACCGAGCGCTCGACCGCCTGCGCGAGGATGTAGAGCAGATCGACGTCGCGCTCGATCACGCTCTTGATGCCCGGGCGCTGCACCTTCATCACGATCTCGCGCAGCGAGCCGTCCTCGGTGCGGAGCCGCGCGCGATGCACCTGCCCGACCGACGCCGACGCGAGGGGCACCGGATCGATGTGCTCGAAGAGCTGATCGATCGGCGCGCTGAGATCGGTCTCGATCTGCTGCTTGATCTGCTCGTACGGAACCGGCGGGACCTGATCCTGCAGCTTCTTGAGCTCGGTGATCACGTCCGGCGGGACCAGATCGGGGCGCGTCGAGACGATCTGCCCGAGCTTCACGAAGCTCGGACCGAGATCCTGGATCACGAGCCGCACGCGCTCGCCGACGCTCTGGTTCGCCCGCGTCTCGGCCTTGCCGACGACCAGCGATCCGAGCCCGGTGCGCCCGATGATCTCGCCGAACCCGTGGCGGACGAGGACGGCGACGATCTGCCGGAGCCGATCGAGATCGCGAACGGCGCTCAGCAGTGTCGGCGGGGCCATGCGGGCGCGCAGCCTAGCACGCGGTCCGCTGGCTCCAGCGAGCGCCTCCGCCGTCCGCCACGGCGCCGTCGTCCCTGCCCCCGCAGCGACGGCGCCGTGACCGCCCCCACCCCCGTGGTGTGTCCGAGCACTGCCGGACGGTCAGCCCCCTGACCGCCCCTTCCCGAGCGTCGATCAGCTCGGGCAGCTCGAGGCCACCGTGAACGTGCGCGTGGTCGTGTTGAACGCTCCCGGGATCGGATTGCCGTCCGGGCCGCGCAGCTCGAGCGAGATGTCGTGCTCGCCCTCCTGCAGGTTCTCGATCCAGTGCGGCGCCCACTGCGTGATGTCGCCGCTCTGCCCGTCGATGGTCCAGTGGACGCGGTTGCCGTCCTCCGCGAGCTCCGTGTTCGTGAGATAGAAGTCGAGCAGCACGCGCTCGCCCACGGGGTTGCACCCCTTCGGCCGCGAGTACGTCAGCAGCGGCGCGGCGGGATCGAATTCGAAGCCCTCGGTGCGCGTGCGATAGTGGAAGACCACCATCCCGAACGCGCCGGGATCCTTGACCGACTCGTGGTGCCCACGGCTCGGGAACATCCGGATGACGTGCGTGCCCTCGGCGAGCTCGTGCCCGAGGTGCTCCTGCACGAGCGCGTTGACGTCGAGCGGCTGCGAGACGTCGCGGATCGCGATGTACGGCTCGTTGTCGACGATCAGGTGCACGTGCGGGCCCTGGGGCGACTCCAGATCCCAGTTCCGCACCTGCAGCCGGACCATCACGTTGCCGGTGCGGATGACCTGGTTCGCGCGCGGCGCCGCGATGCGCAGCGTCGGCGTCGGCCCCTCGATCTGGGTGCGCTCACCGGCGACGACCGTCACGGGCGGCGGCGGCGGCTCGGGCTCCTCACCCGTCGTCTCCGACTCTTCGGCCGCGAGCCCCATCTCGTCGGCGCTGCGATCGGTCTCGCTCGGGCTCGGTGTCTCGGCGCGGCTCTCGCTCCCGCCGCAGCCCGCGATCGTCGTGCCGGCGATCGTCGTGCCGCCGATCATCGTGCCGGAGATCGACAGCGCCGCTGCGAGGAACGTTCGGATTGTCTTGCCTGTCATCGTCTTACCTTCGGTCGCCCCGAGATGGGGCCCTTGCGCGCGGCCCCAGGGCCACACCTGTGCCCCGATTCCGCGACGACAACTCTCGTAGCGCAGCTCACACGAAGAAGTCGGGCATCAGCTCCGCCGTCGGATCGATCGCGTACTCCGACAGGTCCGTCTTGCCGATCGACGCGAGCACGTCGTCGTCGACGAAGAAGTTGCCGGTGCACTCCCGGCTCGGGCGCGTGAAGATCACGTGCGCGGCGTCCGCCATGATCTCCGGCTTGCGCGAGCCGCGCATCGCGACGTCGCCGCCCAGCAGGTTCTGCACCGCCGCCGTCGCGATCGAGGTGCGAGGCCAGAGCGCGTTGAACGCGACGCCGCGGCTGCGGAACTCCCCCGCCATGCCGAGCACGCACATGCTCATCCCGAACTTCGCCATCGTGTAGGCGACGTGCCCCGAGAACCACCGCTCTTCCATGTTCAGCGGCGGCGAGAGATTGAGCACGTGCGGGTTCGACGCCTTCAGCAGGTGCGGCAGGCACGCCTGCGAGCACAGGAAGGTCCCGCGCGTGTTGATGCTGTGCATCAGGTCGTAGCGCTTCATCGGCGTGTCGGGCGTGGACGTCAGCGAGATCGCGCTCGCGTTGTTCACGAGGATGTCGATCCCGCCGAAGGTCTCGACGGTCTTCGCGACCGCGGCGTAGACCGCCGCGTCGTCGCGGATGTCGCACATGATCGGCAGCGCCTTGCCGCCCGCCGCCTCGATCTCGGCGGCGGCCGTGTGGATCGTGCCGGGCAGCTTCGGGTGCGGGTCCGACGTCTTGGCGACGACCGCGATGTTCGCGCCGTCGCGCGCGGCGCGCAGCGCGATCGCGAGCCCGATGCCGCGGCTCGCGCCGGTGATGAAGAGCGTCTTTCCCTTGAGGTCGGTCATCGGAGGTCTTCCTTTCGAGCGTGGTCGCTGATGTAGCACTCAAAGGCCGTCGAAAAATCGGCTCGCCCGCTCCGGGACCTTCCGTCCTCCCGCGAAGCGCGCGCTCCCGTCCGGTCCCTCCGGGGCGAGCACTCCTGTGGAGTCAGTCCGACAGCAGATCGCCGGCGCGCCACGGCTCCCACGGAGGCACGAACGACGGGCACTCGGCCGGCGGCTCGCGCGGCACCTCGATCTCCGCGAAGCTCGGTCCGCGCTCGCGATCGTAGCGAAGGTCGCCCAGCACGATCGTCTCGCGCGCCGGCGCGCTGGCGGCGAACGGCACGCGCGCGAAGCGCAGGTACGCCGCGACGTCGCAGCGCTGCGCCAGCG
>JALYRN010001169.1 GCA_030855295.1 Myxococcota bacterium
CGCATGCCCCGCTCAGGGGCGCCGCGCGTCGTCGGCTGCGGGCGCGCCGGTGCTCGTCACGCCGGCGTGCGCATCGCTCGCGCCTTCGACGCCGCGGCGGATCGTCTCTCCGTGGCGCCCGACGAAGCGGCGCACGTAGCCGAACGTGACCGCGACCAGCGACACCACGCCGCTCGGCACGAGCCCGAGGAGCAGCGCGAGCGCGAGCGCGAGGATCAACAGCAGGAGCTGCCAGAGCACCCACGGGTCGAGCATCAGCGCGCCGAGATCGATCACCAGCAGCGGGAGCGCGAACAGCAGGGCGATCGGCCCGGCGCGTGCGATCGGCCCGAGCTCGGCGACCAGCCAGTCGTGCTCTGCGCCCGCGACGAGGATCGCGTCCCAGAGCGCGCGGCCGGCCGCGTCGGTCAGCGGCCAGCAGATCACGAGCGCGAGCACGACGCACACGGGGATCGTCAAGACCGGGACGAGCACCCATGGCCCCGCGAGCCTCCACGCAGTCCACGGGAGCGCGAGCACCAGACCGCCCTGCGCTCCCAGGAAAAGCGAGTACCCGACGAGGAAGCCCACGACGAAGACGTGCGTGACGAGCGACGCGCGCGCGACGTCGTCGTCGCTCGTGAGCGACGACAGGTAGCTCACCGAGAACCATCCGAGGGTCAGCAGGGTGACGACGCCGCCCGCGCGCAGAAAGGCTCTGCCGAACGTCCCGAGCACGAACCGCAGCTCGCCGACGACCACCGCGAGAGTGGTTCGTGCGGCGCGTCCGGCCGTCTCTCTCACGCGCTCCGCCGTGACCATGTCGGCCGCGAGGATATCGTGTTCGCGGGCAGCGCTGGCGCTCTCTGCCGCGCGCGTCTCGGGACGCGCACCGACAGTGAGCGATGACAGTCTGACGTACGCGATCGGGTGCGCGCGCCGATGTGGCAGCGCGAGCGCGAGGCCTCGCTCGTGGCTCGCCTCGATCGCTGCGGGGGCGCGCCTTCGTCGCCGCGCCGGGCGCTGGCATCCGACGTGCGTTGGCGCGCTTCTGCCGGTCGGAAGCTCGATCGGAGGAGAACTCGCATGCCGATGAACACGCCACCGGACGAGCCTGCAGCCACCGAGCACGACGCGCTGCGCGCGCTGCTCCATCGCTGGTTCGTGCAGTACAACCCGGTCTATCTCGCGAGCGCTGCGCTCGTGCTCGCCGGGTTCTGGTTGGTCTCGCGGGAGGCGTCGCAGATCTCCTCGGGGCTCGGCCGGTTCGGCGTCGCGGCGACCGCCGAGGTGTACGCGCTCGCGCTGATCGGAGGCGCCGCGCTGCTGATGCGCATCGAGCAGCGGCGGCCGGCGGTGATGCTCGGGCTGCTCGCGGTGCTCTACCAGGGCGACCTCACGCTCCACGTCGAGACCAGCGCGTATCTCGGTGCCGCCGGGCGCGTCGCGTCGCTCGTGTGGCTCGTGCTCTTCGTCGCGAAGCTCTACGCGCTCGCGGCCGCGCTCCAGCTTCGAGCGTCACGCTCCGCGCTCGTCGTGCCCGCGCTCGCGGCGCTCGGTCTCGCGGTGATCCCGCACGTGCTGCGCGACGTGGGCACCGCCGGCCGCAGCACCTCGATCGCGCTGTTCGTGTTCGCCATCGGCGCCGCCGCGCTGTGGACGCATCGGCGAGTCGAGAGCGCGCTCGAGCTCGACGTGCGCGGGCGCCGAGCGCTGGGCTTCACGTGGATCGCGTGGGCCGTGCTCGGCCTCGGGCACGTCCTCTACTGGGCGGTCGCGCACCGCATCCCGATCTTCGCGCTGCTGGCCGCGATCGCGCTGCTCGCGACCCGCATCGTCAGCGAGCGGCGGGTGTGGATCATCGCCGGCGCGACGCTGGGCACGGTCGGTGTGATGCACCCAGCCTCGCTCTCGACCGCCGCGCTGATGGTCGCGGCGGTGCTCGCCCTCCACGCGGTGCGACGTCCGGTGCTGCGCCGATCGTGCCCGCCCTCGCCGGCGCAGCCCTATCGCGAGGCCGAGCTCGCGGCTCCGCCAGCGATCATCGAGCTCGCGTTCGAGCACGCACCGGCCGAGTCGATGTCGCGACTGTTGCTGGGCAGCGGGTGCGCGCTGCACCTCGCGTTCTGGACCCTCGGCTGGCACGGCGACGGATGGCCCGAGCACGTCGTCGCGCTCGATCTCGCGCTCGCAGTCGCGTGCACCGTCGCCGCGTGGCGGCTGCGTCGACCGCTGATCGTCGCCCCGGCGCTCGCGACGTACGCGCATCTCCTCATCCGCGCCGGGTGGATCGCTGCGCCGAGCAGCGCCGCGCAGTGGGGCGTCGCCGCGATCGCAATCGGCTTCGCGCTGCTCGTCGGCCCGCTGCTCGCGAGCTGGTACCTCCATCGCCGAGCGCGCGGCTCCCGCTGGAG
>JALYRN010001170.1 GCA_030855295.1 Myxococcota bacterium
GAGCGGCTCCGCGAGGGCAGCGCGCCGGACACGCCGGCGTTCGTCGCGTCGCTCATCGATCTGGAGCTCGCGCGAGGATGTCGCGAGCGCCGCGAGGCCGTGCGCGCGCTCGAGCAGATCGGCGACCCGCGCGCCCTCCCGGCGCTCGAGCGGCTGGAGACGGCGCGACGCGGCTGCGGGTTCCTCGGATCGCAGGACTGCCACCGGTGTCTGCGCCGTGATCTGCGCACCGCGCTGGCGGCGCTGCGCGAGACCGGCTCGTAGAACGCGCGCCGCGCGCGCCGACGGGATATGCTGCGGATTCGAGGGTGAGCGCGAACGTGACGGAGCAGATGCGTACATTCCGGCTCGAAGACGTCCGGGCGGACGGTTGGTTCGAGCGACTCGGCGAGGGCTCGCCGAGCTTCTCGCAGCTCTGCGACGTGGTGGGCTCGCGCTTCGTCGCGTTCGCGGTCGTCGCCGGCGTGCGCATCACCGCCGTGAGCGTCGACTCTCGCGTGCCCGACGCATCGCTGATCGACTTCACGCTGGGCGAGGGCGGGCCTGCGCAGCGGCTCGCCCTCGGCGAGTTCCGGCGGCGGCTCGCGGGCGCGCTGCTCTCGGACGACGAGCCCGATCGCCCCTTGCCGACCACGCCGAAGAACGACGACCTCACGGCGTTCATCGGGTTCCGGTGGGTGCTGCTCTGCGCGATCTTCGGCATCAAGCTCCGGGAGCTGCGCGTCCATCCGGATCGCATGGCGGGCGTCGTCGTCGATCTCGGCGGCGCGATCGACGAGATCGCGCTCGACGATCTGCGAGGGCTGATCAAGGACCGCATCCGCGCCGAGGCGAGCAAGGCGAAGCCGCCCTCCCCGTTCGCGATCGATCTGAACGCGATCCCCGCAACGCTGAAGGCCGCGGCGGCGGGCGATCACGAGAAGGTGATCGAGCTGATCGGCGCGTGGCCCGGTCCGCTCTCGCTGCTGCTGAGGACGGCCGAGGGCCAGTCGCTCGCGCCCGACGTGCGGGCGAGCCTCGCGCGATCGCTCGGCGTGCTCGGGAGCGCGTACGTCGCGCTCGACCGCATCGACTGGGCGCACGAGGTGCTGCGGCTCGGGATCCAGTGGGGCCAGGACGGTCCCGCGGCGGGCGACCTGTTCCGGCGGCTCGGCGAGGCGCACGTGAAGCGCGATCGTCACGGCGAGGCGATCGGGCTCTTCCGGCGCGCGATCCAGCTCGGCGCGCCGAAGTCGGAGATCCTGCCGCTGCTCGCGGCGTCGTTCGCCGCGCGCCACCGCCACCTCGCCGCGATGCTCTGCGCGGACGACGCGATCGCCGAGGGCGCCCGTGAGTCGGCGATCTCCGACGTGCGCCAAGAGGCGCTCGGCGCGCTCGGCGAGAGCTGGACGCGCTTCCAGCAGTACGTCGCGCGCTGAGCGTCAGCGGCTCGACGACACGCGGCTCAGCGGACACGCAGCTCAGCGGACACGCTCAGCGGACACGCAGCTCAGCGGACACGCTCAGCGGACACGCTCAGCGGACACAGCGGAACCCGACCGTTCCGTACTCACCCTCGGCGACCGAGCGCCTCGTCGCGCTCATGAGCCCGCCGCGCGTCATCGCCGCGAGGCTCGCGCCGCGCACCGTGCGCTCGTTGCCTTCCCCCGCGACGTCGCAGAGCGGATCCGTCTGCGGCGCGTCCGTCCAGCACACGCTCCGCCCCGCGCCGTAGAGCTGGTACTCGTCTGCCGTCAGCTCGCCGACGTTGCCGATCTGATCGTGGATGCCCGCGCTCGCCGGGAACGCGCCGACCTCGCGCGTGCGCGCGCCGTCGCTGCCCTCGCACTCGAACGCGTGCGCGAGATCGCAGACACCACCGACCGAGCCTTCAGGCATGTCGTCGCCCCACGGGAAGTCGCGTCCTGGCGCGAGCGCGCCGACCGCACGGCCGCGCGCCGCCCACTCCCACTCGGCCTCGGTCGGGAGCCGGCCTCCGTCCCACGCGCAGAACGCGAGCGCCGTCGACCAGGTCACGCAGTTGATCGGATGCGCCTCGCGCGCGCCCGCGTCGCTCGACCAGTTGCACGCAGCGTCGCTCTCGGTCGCGGTCGGCGCCGTGACACGCGCGACGGTCGCGCTGCCGCCCCCCGGATAGAGCACCGGCCCCTCGGGCGCGGGATGCCCCGCCGCCCAGAACGCGCGGAACCGCTCGACCGTCACCTCGTACGCATCGATCGTCAGCGCGCCGACCGTGATGCCAGCCTGCTCCGGGAACGCGCCGGTGCCGCCCTCCGCGGACGCGTCCTCGTCGCCCATCGTGAAGGTGCCGCCCGCGATCGACACGAAATCGCAGCCGCGCGCGCGCCCGACGAGCTCGCAGCTCCGCGGCCACGCGACGCACTCGCCCGACT
>JALYRN010000278.1 GCA_030855295.1 Myxococcota bacterium
ACCGGCGCCGGCTCGGGCTCCTGCACCTGCGCTTCGACCTCGGCCTGCGGCGGCGTCGGCGCCACGTCGGGCGCCGCTCCGGCGTCCTGGGCACGCGCCGCGCTCGGGGGAGCGAGCGCGATCGTGACGAGCGTGACGAGACCCACGATCGTCGCACGGCGGGAACGTCGCCGATTCATCCCAGCTCCTCGTTCGTCACGAAGCCCGTGTCGGCTCGGTGACGCGGCGAGGAGTACCCGCGCTTCGTGTCGAACGCGTGACGAAGGGGAAACTCCTCCGTATGGGACGATCAGCGCTCTTCGCTCGGGTCGCCGGGCGTCTTCGGCATCAGCTCGAGGATCTGCCGCGGGTAGCCGGTGCGAATGCGATCTCGGTGCTCGGGCTTGCCGGTCTCGACGGCGATCGCCATCGTGAGCTCGCTCGACCAGCGACGTCGCTCGCGCGCGGGCACGAGGTAGCGGATCGTGCAGTTCGTCCACGCGTCCTCGTTCGAAACGAAGACGGTCGGCACGGCGGGCACGTCGAACGCGAGGCTCGCGCGCTGCAGCAGCGCCTCGTAGTGCTCCGCGGGGGCCGTCATCGCGGGGCCGACCACGCGCTTCGCGATCGCCTGGAACACCTCGACCACGTACGGCAGGTCGCTGTCGTTCGAGACGTTGATCGTCACCTCGTCCCACACGTACGGGAAGTCGCGCGTGTAGTTGATCACGTTCGAGCGCAGCACTTCCCAGTTGGGGAACGTGATCATCGCGCCCGTCGCCTGCGCGCCCGCGACCGCCTTGCCGGGCCCGCCGGCCTCCCAGACGGTCGTGGTCAGCACGTCGATCTTGTAGACGTCGCCGAACACGTCGCCGACCTCGATGCGATCGCCGACGCGGTAGTAGCCGCGGAACGAATTCATCAGCCAGCCCGTGAAGCTCTCGATCGGCGTCTGCAGCGCCCACGAGAGCGCGAGCCCGACGAGGCCGACCGAGCCCACGAGCGCGCGCGGATCGCCGGCGATGACGCTCATCGCGGCGCCGATCGCGAGCATGAAGATCACGATCCGCGTCAGCGCGGCGACCGCCTCCCTGCGCTCCCAGCGCCCGAGCGCGCGCCGGATGATCACGCGCGCGAGCACGCCGAGGAGCCACGCGGCCAGCAGGATCGCCATGGCGATCGCGAGCTTCGGGAGCATCGCGTAGAAGTCGCGTCCCAGGCCGCGGATCGTGCCGGTCGCCTCGCCGATCGCCGGCTCGAGATCGGACGTGGCCTCGGAGTCGTCGGTCTCGGCCGCGGCCGTGTCGTCGTCGGCCGTCTCTTCGTCGGCGGCGGTGTCGTCGCCGACGATCTCGTCGTCCGTCGTCTCGTCGGCGACCTGTTCCGTCTCGTCCTGCTGTGCGGCCGCGTCGTCGCCGGACGAGATCGTCAGCAGCATCGCGGTGAGCGCGACGGCGAGCATCGAGCCCTGACGAAAGCGCTTCAGCCGGTTGCGCGCGTTGCGCGTCGTCAGCCCCGGATCCGACCGCGCGTTCTTGCGGTTCCATCGGTCGCGCCGCCCGCGCACGGATCGATCGCGCTGCGCGCGGCCATATCGCTCTCGCTCTCCGCGCGACGCGATCGCACGACCGCGCGGCCGAGCTCGCGTCAGCTGCCCTCGCCGCGGCCGAGCATCGAGATTGCGCGGGTCGTTCACGTGCACGGGGACATGGGAGCGCCGCGCCGCGCTGCAATGCCTGAGTCAGCCGTGGTCCGGACGCGCTCGCTGGCCCGCGGCGTACGCACCGATGCGCAGCGACTGCACGAAGCCGACCGGCTCGATCCCGCGGCCCGCGCGGTACGGGTCGAAGCGCAGCGCGTCGTCGTCGATCGCGATCGTCTCGATCAGCTCGATGCGCGCGATCGCGCTCCAGGGCGCGGCCCGCGCGAGATCGATCACCCGCCGATACGGACGCGCCTCGAGCGTGAACATCGCGTCACCGCG
Source organism: Myxococcota bacterium (assembly GCA_030855295.1). Lineage (GTDB taxonomy): Bacteria > Myxococcota_A > Polyangia > Polyangiales > Sandaracinaceae > Sandaracinus. Next base: position 1,964 of record JALYRN010000278.1, read on the forward strand.
CTCGACCGCCACCGCGAGCCGCTGCTCGCGCGGCGCGCCGTGGGCGCCTCCTCCGCCCTGCACCGGATGATCGGGCGCGAGGCGCCACTCGATCGTGCCCGCGGGCTCGGCGGAGAAGGGCGACACCGCGTAGTAGTCGTTCGCGAAGAAGTCGTGGTGGTTCGTGGTCAGCGGTGCGAACGGCATCGTCCACGGCCTGCGGATCGTCGCGAGCAGGAGATCTTGATCGCCCGGCTGAGGACGCGCGTCGGGCTCGCGGGTGCTCGTGAAACGGATCGCGCAGCCGAGCACGTCCGGCCACTCGCGCTTCTTCCACCATGCGCTCGAGAGGCGCACCAGCGCGGGCCCCTCGAGCCGCGCCGCGATCGTGCTCCACGGCGGCTCGCCCGCGATCGCGCGCACCTCCGCGCGCAGCGTCGTGCCGCGCGGATGGAACATGCGCGATCGGCGGATCGCGCTGACCGTCGCGGTCAGGGGCGCGAGCGCGACGCCTCCGGCGCGCCCGAGGATGTCACCGGCGGAGGTGGCCATCACGAGAAGCGTAGGCACCGCGCGGTCGTCCACAGCTCCTCACGCGATCGCGTCGATCTCCCACTCGCGCATCGCGCCCTTCACCGCGAGCTCGAACTCGTCGCCGACGCTCCGCCCCACGAGCGCGCGACCGACCGGCGATGCGGGCGTGATCACCATCACCTTCGTGCCGCCGACCTCGAGGTCGTGGCCACCTCCCCACGGCACCACGAAGAAGACGCGCGGAGCCCCGTCGACCATCACGCGCACCAGCGCCGCGGGCGCGATCGCGTCGCGCGCGCCGAAGCTCCGCAGCTCGACGCCCGCGAGCCGCTGGATCTGCTCCGCGAGCTCCTCGGCGCGCATCGCCTGACCGCGCGCGATGTAGCTCTGCTCGGTCGCGCGCATGTCCTTGCTGCCCTCGGAGCGGTTCTCCGCGTGCGTCGCGCCGGCGGCGGCGTCCTTCGCCGAGTGCGCGATCGCCGCGAGCGCGCTCTGCATCACGGCGATCAGCGCATCGCGCACCGCGCCCTTGTCGGGCAGCGGCGGCGCGTCGGTCGTGCGCTTGGTGGGCATGGGGGCCGCGAGGCGGAGGACGACGACTGCTACCACGCGCGCGAGCGACGCACGAGCAGAGGCGCGCTCCGTCGCGAGCGCGCGGCCGCGCGTGCATCACATGATCATGCGATGGTGGCGCCGCGCGCCGCCGTTTAGGATCGCCCTCGATGAGATCGATGCGCTGTGGTTCTCGAGGAGGACAGAGGGGGGCTTCCCCGCCGACCCGACAAAGTACAGCTGCGAACAGGAGCTCGCGCCCGATGCGTACGTACCCGAGCACTCCGGCGTCTGATTGTCGCCCACCGCAGATGTCGCTCAGTTCGAGCCGTGGCTTGCCGTACGAGCCGACAACTCGGTTCCTCACGATGTCTGCCGAATCGAGAAGTGCGTCAGTCGCCGCGCGCCACGCGCGACTGCGATGGATGAGAGTCAGCGGCAGACAGACCGAGATTGCATTCCGGACGTGGGGAGGGAAGCGATGCGGCGCGGGGCGACGCCCGAGCGGCGCGCGCGCCGGGGTGCCGCACGCTGCGAGAGCGACGCTGACGGGGCGTGAGCCCGTGCTCGTGACACTGAAGGTGCGGAAAGACGTGTGGAGCCTGCGCGCACGCAGGACGTTCCTTCGCGTGGTCGGCGCGCTGGGGGCAGCGGCGGACCGCTTCGGGATGCGGATCACGCACTTCTCCGTGCAGCGAGACCACGGGCATCTCGTGGTGGAGGCAGAGAATCGGCGTGCGTTGGCGCGCGCCGTCAAAGGCCTCTGCGTCCGGATCGCGCGTGCGGTGAACAGCGCGATGGGACGCACCGGCTCGGTGTTCGCCGACCGCTATCACGACCGCGTGCTCACGACGCCGCGCCAGGTGAGGCATGCGATCGCCTACGTGATCTGCAACGCGCGCAAGCACGGGCTGGCGCCGCGCTCGCGTCGGTGGGTCGATCCGTGCTCTTCGGCACCGCTGTTCGACGGCTGGTCGTGCGAGATCGATCCTCCGCGCGACGGCATCGCGAGAGTGGTCGCGGCGCCGCGCACGTGGTTGCTCCGGGTCGGGTGGAGGCGCGCCGGGGGCGCGATCGATCCCGCGCACCATCCCGGCCGCGCGCCCGGCTGATGGGGGCGGCGACGGGCGGCTCCAATCAAGCGCGCGACTCTGACGAATGGAATCGCCGTCGGACTGATAGTCTGTTTCGGGGGGCGCGCGCGGGCGGATCGGAACGTCGTCGGGGCCGTCGCGTTCGCGCGGCGGAAATGAACCAAGAACCACTGCCGGTGACTGACCGAAGCCGCCAACCGACGCTCGATGAGCTGCGACGGACGTGGGAGGCCGAATCGGCGCCCCAGGTCGCGCGCGAGGACGCGTTCTGGACGTACTGGACGCGCACGGCTCGAAGCTCCGGTGGGCTGGGGCCTGCCCAGTGGGCCGAGCTGCTGTCCTGCGATCTCGGTAATCTCGGGAACGTGATCGGAGATCTCACGCAGCGCGATCTGGTACCGCCAGAGCTCGTGGTGCGGGTGCGCTCGAGGCTCGCGGCGCTCGACTCCGGAGATGCGCGCTGGGCCGAGGTCCAGCTCGATGCGCGTGAGGCAGTGCGTGCGCTCGTCTCCGGCGCCGCCCCCGATGAGCACCTGCTCGACAGGGTCGTTCGCAAGGGAACGATCTGGGCGGCGCTCGCGGTCACGTCCGTCCTCGAGAAAGACGCGCTGGTTCGGCTGAGGGCGCTCTCGGACGGTCGCCGCGTGTTCACGAGCGGTCAGCGCGAGCAGCTGCGGCAGGCGATCCGCGCCGCGACACGACTCTGAAGCGATCGCCGCTGCGCCGCTCGTGACCTTCCATCGCGCGAGCGCCGGCCCTACCCTCCGGCCCGTCGCATGACCGATCTGCTCTACGCCCGCGCTCAGATGGGGATGTCGCTGGCGTTCCACATCATCTTCGCGGCGATCGGGGTCGCGCTGCCGCTGATGATGGTGATCGCGGAGTGGCGGTGGCTGCGCACGCGGGACCCGGTCTGGCTCGAGCTGACGAAGCGGTGGGCGAAGGGGACGGCGATCCTGTTCGCGGTCGGGGCGGTGTCGGGGACGGTGCTGTCGTTCGAGCTCGGCCTGCTCTGGCCGCGCTTCATGGAGCACGCGGGGCCGATCATCGGGATGCCGTTCTCGCTCGAGGGGTTCGCGTTCTTCACGGAGGCGATCTTCCTCGGCATCTATCTGTACGGATGGGATCGCGTGGGGCCGCGCGCGCATCTGGCGGCAGGGGTGATCGTCGCCGTCAGCGGGGCGGCGTCGGCGTTCTTCGTGACGCTGGTGAACGCGTGGATGAACACGCCGACCGGCTTCCGCATCGTCGACGGCGAGGTGGTCGACATCGACGTGTGGGGCGCGATGGCGAGCCCGGCGGCGCTGCACGAGGTGCTGCACGTGCTCGGGTCCTGCTACGTCGCGACGGCGTTCGCGGTCGCGGGGGTGCACGCGTTCTTCTTGCTGCGCGATCGCAGCAACGCGTTCCATCGCAAGGCGGTCGCGATCGCGATGGCGCTCGGCGCGTTCGGCGCGGTGTTCCAGCTCGCGACCGGTGATCTCGCGGCGAGCGCGGTCGCGGAGCATCAGCCGGTGAAGCTCGCCGCGATGGAGGGGCAGTTCGAGGACGAGGTCGGCGCGCCGCTCCGCATCGGCGGCTGGCCCGACGAGCTCACCGGCGAGACGAGCTACGCGATCGAGATCCCCGGCGCGCTCAGCTTCCTCGCGTTCGGCGACTTCGACGCGCCGGTGCAGGGGCTCGAGTCCTTTCCGCGCGAGGACTGGCCGCCGGTGCTGCTGACGCACCTCTCGTTCCAGGTGATGGTCGCGTGCGGGATGCTGCTGCTCCTGCTCTCGGCCGTCTGGGTCTTCCTCGCGTGGCGCCGCCGCGGCGTGCCCGACTCGAAGTGGATGCTGCGCAGCATCGTGCTGTGCGCGCCCCTGGGGTTCGTCGCGCTCGAGGCGGGATGGTTCGTGACCGAGCTCGGGCGGCAGCCGTGGATCGTGTGGGGCGTGTGGCGGACCGCCAGCGCGGTGACGCCGATGCCCGGCCTGCTCGCGCCCTTCGCGATGTTCAGCGCCGTCTACGTGCTGCTCGCGGCGGCCGTGGTGTTCCTGCTCGTGCACCAGTTCCGCGCGGCGCCGCGCACCACCGAGAACGACGATGCCGGGCGCTGACGACGTCCTCGCGGTCTCTCTGCTCGTCGCCGCCGTGCTCTACGCGGTGACGGGCGGCGCCGACTACGGCGCCGGGCTCTGGGATCTGCTCGCGAGCGGGCCACGCGCGGCGGCGCAGCGCGCGCTGATCGAGCGCTCGATCGCGCCGATCTGGGAGGCCAACCACGTCTGGCTGATCTTCATCGTGACCGTGCTCTTCGCGGCGTTCCCGCCGGCGTACGCCGCGATCTCGATCGCGCTGCACGTCCCGATGACGATCCTCCTGCTCGGCATCGTCGCGCGCGGCGCCGCGTTCGTGTTCCGCGCGTACGACACCCGCGGTGATCGCGTGCAGCGCCGGTGGGGGCTCGTGTTCTCGATCGCGAGCATCGTCAGCCCGGTCTTCCTCGGCGTGCTCGTGGGCAGCATCGCGTCGGGCGAGATCCACTTCGAGGGCGACGTGCTCGCGTCGGGGTTCGCGCATCCGTGGTCGACCACCGCGTTCCCGTGGGCGGTCGGCGCGCTCGCGCTGGTGCTCTTCGCGTACCTCGCCGCGATCTATCTCGCGTACGCGGCCGAGGAGCGCGCGCTCGCCGACGACTTCCGCGCGCGCGCGCTCGCGACCGCGATGATCGCAGCGCTGCTCGCGGTGGCGACGCTCGCGCTGGCGCGCTCCGAGGCGCCGGCGATCTACGCCGACCTCCTGCACGCGCCGTTCGCGATGGCGCTCTTCGGCGGAACGGCGGCGGCCGCGCTCGTGACGGTGGTCGCGCTGCTGCGACGTCGCTACGGCATCGCGCGCGTCGCGGCGGCGGTGCAGGTCGCGCTCGTCGTGCTCGGGTGGGGCGCGGCCCAGGCGCCGTATCTCCTCACCGGCGAGCTGACGTATCGAGAAGCATCCTCACCGCCCGAGGTGCAGCGCGCGATCCTCGGCGTCGTCGCGCTCGGCGCGCCGCTCCTCGGTGGAGCGCTCGTCTACATGTTCCGCGTCTTCCATCGCACGGCCCCGCGCGCGACCGACCGCGAGGAATAAACGACCCGCCGCGCGATCGCCGCGCCCGATGTGGGTTTGACGACGCTGCGATTCATGCGCACCACTGGACGAGCTCACCATTCGGACCCCGCAGGTAGGGACCCCCCACACATAGGGGTCGCAATCCCGACGTGGTCACGGATATCTTCCTTCGTCGCGCATGAGCGCACACAAGGACCGAATCGGAATGACGGACCGTCAGCGCGCAGCGCTCCTCGCCTTCACCTTGCTCACCCTCACCGCCTGCGGCGACCCGCCGGCCACGCCCGACGCCTCGACGCGAGACGCAGGACACACCGACGCTGGCCCGCCCGGATGCGGCGCCGGCACGATGATGTGCGGCGATGTGTGCGTCGACACCGAGAACACGCGCGCCCACTGCGGCGCGTGCGGCAACGAGTGCGCGACGGGCGAGGCGTGCATCGAGGGCGACTGCGGCATCGTGTGCCCCGCGAGCCAGGTCGAGTGCGATGGCCTCTGCGCCGACACGCAGACCGACCGACGCCACTGCGGCGCGTGCGGCGCGGCGTGCGACGCGGGCGAGCTCTGCGTGGCCGGAAGCTGCGCGGTCTCGTGCCCCGCGGGCCAGACGGTGTGCGACGCGAGCTGCATCGACACGACGAGCGACCCGGCGCACTGCGGCGCGTGCGGCAC
>JALYRN010000279.1 GCA_030855295.1 Myxococcota bacterium
ACCGCCGCCACCGCGACCACCGCCGCGATCGCGACGCCCTGCCGTGCCCGCGCGCGCTTCACTCGCCGGTGCGCGGCTCGGTGGTGCGCGGTGCAGCCGTGCGCGGGTGGAACTCGAGGCTCGCGGAGTTGACGCAGTAGCGCAGCCCCGTCGGCTTCGGGCCGTCCTCGAACACGTGTCCGAGGTGCGCGTCGCACTTGCCGCACAGGATCTCGACGCGCGTCATGCCGTGCGTGCGATCGGTGCGCGTCGCCACGCGGTTGCCGAGCGCGTCCTCGACGGCCGAGAAGAAGCTCGGCCATCCGCTGCCGGACTCGAACTTCGTCGCGCTGTCGAAGAGCTCCGTCCCGCAGCACACGCAGTGGTAGGTGCCCTCGGCGTGGTGGTTCCAGTACTTGCCCGTGAAGGGCGGCTCGGTCCCGCACATCCGCGCCACCGCGAACTGCTCGGGCGTGAGCTCCTGCTTCCACTCGGTATCGCTCTTCTGGACCTTGTCGCTCATGATCGATTCCTACGGCCGACGACGGCGAAGCGCTACGCCTGCGGGCGCGGGACGCCGGCGGCGGGCGTGCCCGCGTCCTGCTCGAGCCGTGCCATCAGATCGCCGAGCTCACGGCGCGCGCGCAGCGGCAGGAGGAAGCTCGTCGCGAGCTCCATCAGGCGCTTGTCGAGACCCTCGATCTCGCGGCCCGACGTCACCAGCGACTCCTCGAGACCGCGCCGATCCTGCTCGTACGTCTCTTCCAGTCGATCGAGCTGCGCGCGCAGCGCCTCGGTCTGGAACTCGACGTCTTTGACCTCGCGCTGCTTGCTCTCGACCCACTGTCGCGCGCGCTCGCCGGTGCCCCACGCGAGCATCCAGCGATCGAGCGCCTCTGCGACCTCGCGGTGCGCGAGCAGCAGCGGCTGCGACGGCGACGCGGCCTCGGTGAGCCCGCCGATCGCGGCGAGCTTGCGGTGCGCGTCGCGGTACGCGCGCTCGGTCTGCGACGTCGCGTCGAAGTACGGCTGCACCTCGTGCTGCGCGCCGCGCACCGCCTCGCGCGCGCTCGAGAGATCGTTGCCGAGCACGTTCATCGCGTGGCCGAGCCGCTGCCGTCCCTCGCGCGCGATTCCCTCCATCTGCTCGAGCTTGCGTTGCTGCTTGAGCCCCGCCGATCGCAGGTCGTGCATGCGGCGGAGCACCTCGCGGATCTCCTGCAGCGACTGCGCGATCGCCGGCGGCGCCTGCCCGCTCGGATAGGCGCGACGCATCATCTCGTCGAAGAGCGCGGTGCGCCCGGCCCAGCGCTCGAGCGTGGTCGGCGGCAGCGTCGCCGCCGCGGGCCGCGGCACCATCGACTGGTGCTCGCTCGGCAGCTCGGCGGCCTCCTCGGCCGGCGCCATCGCCGCGAGCTCCTTCTCGACCTGGTGCGCGTCGACCGGGCGCTGATCGGGCTTCTTCGCGAGCAGCCTGAGGATCAGCTCCTCGAGGCGGCGCGGCACGCTCGGCACGAGATCGCTCGGCTTCGGCGGGGTCTCCTGCAGGTGCGCGATCAGGAACCCCGGGATCTCGTCGGCGACGAAGGGCAGGCGCCCGGTGACCATCTCGAAGAGGATCACGCCGAGCGCATAGAGGTCGGCGGACGGCCCCGCATCGATCGAGGTGACGCGCTCGGGCGCCATGTACTGCGGCGTCCCGAAGATCTGTCCCATGCTGGTCAGCCGCTGGTCGTGCATCGAGCGCGCGATGCCGAAGTCGAGGATCTTCGGGACGAGCCGACCGCCGCCGCCGCGGCTGATGAAGATGTTCTCGGGCTTGAGGTCGCGGTGGATGACCTGGAAGTCGTGCGCGCGCGCGAGGCCTCGCGCGATCTGCAGGCCGAGCGAGCAGACCTGCGGCGCCGCCATCGGGCCCTTCGCGATCATGCGCTCGAGGCCCATGCCGTCGAGCAGCTCCATCACGAGGTAGGGCGTGCCGTCGTCGGTCTCGCCGTAGTCGTGGATCTCGATGATGTTCGGGTGCGCGATCGCGGCGGCGTTCTTCGCCTCTCGGCGGAACCTCTCCTTGAGCGAGGCATCCCGCGAGAGCTGCGGGTTCATGATCTTCACGGCGACGGGTCGGTCCACGAGCGCGTTCCGCGCGCGGTACACGACCGCCATGCCGCCCTCCCCCAGCGGTCGCTCGATGAAATAGCGGCCGCCGAGGAGCGTGCCGATGCGCTCGTCCTCGAGCGCGTCCAGCACGGTGTTGTCGACCAGGCAGCGCGCGTCGGAGTCGCTGTACTTGAGCTGACACGCCGGACAGATCTTCATCGGGCTCCCCTCGCCGCTGCCATTCTACCGGCAATCACTCGGTCGGGGTCTTGGACGCCGCGCGCTTCTTCTTCTTGGTCTTCCACGGCGACGCGTTCCCGAGGTAGCTGCGGCCGGGGTCGACCAGGATGTGCCCGCGCATCGCCTCGCGGCCGAGCAGCATCCGGAACCCCATGACGTCACGACGCGTGAGCGTGACCTCGATGTTCCATCGCACCCCGAGGATCTCGATCGGCGTGCTGATGACCGGGCGCAGCTGCTGATCGCCGTGGCTCGAGCGCACGAGGCGCTCGTCGATCATCTCCGCCTCGCAGCGCACCTCGAGGCCCCGATCGCGCTGGAGCGGATGCACGACGAACGTCAGCATCGACTTGCCGCGCGCGGTGAAGCGCTCGATCTCGTCGGCGTGCATCGCCGAGGTGCGCGCGCCGGTGTCGGTCTTGACCTTGATCGCCGCGATGCCGAGCTCCGGCAGCGCGATCCACTCGCGCCACCCGATCACGAGCGCGCCTTCGGGTGGCGTGGGGCGCGCGCGCGACATCGTTCTTCGCCTTATCACGAGGGCCTCGCGATGCCCATGTCGGGTACCCTTGCGCCGATGAAGCGCGGCGGCACGGGCCTCCTCGTCGGCGCGACGGCGATCGCAGCGCCGCTCGCGCTCGCGCTCGAGAGCGCGGTCCGATGGCTGCTGTTCCCAGCGGAATTCGAGGTGGTGCGCGGGTGGCTCGAGCCCTTCCTGACGCCGCTCGCGTGGCTGCTCGCGGTCGTCACGGTGATCGCGGGCGCGGCCGGTTTCGCGCTGCAGCGAGGGCTCGTCGCGCGCAAGCTCGCGAAGCTCGGCGCGTCGAGCGCGGCGCAGCGCGAGGCCGCGCGCACGCAGGTGTTCCTGATCACCGCGTCGATCCCGCAGCTGCCCGCGATCGCGTCCACGTTCGCGCTCATGTTCGGCGCGTCGCTGGTGCCTACGCTGGTCGGCGTGACGATCTGCACCGTGTCGGTGCTGGCCCAAGGCGTCGCGCTCCGCTCCTCGGCGGCGGATGCATGACGGAAGGTATGCGATGACGATCGAAGTGATCCCGGTCCCGCTGCTGCGCGACAACTATGCGTACCTGATCGCGGATCGCGCCGCGGGCACCGCGGTGGTGATCGATCCGTCGGAGGCCGATCCGGTGCTCGACGCGCTCGCGAGCGAGGGCCTCGATCTCGCCGGCATCTGGTGCACGCACCACCACTGGGATCACGTCGGCGGCATCGCGGGGCTGCTGCGCGATCATCCGTCGATCCCGGTGCTCGGCAGCGAGCACGATCTCGCGCAGAAGAACATCGAGCACCAGACGCGAGGGCTGCGCGATCAGGACGTGGTGCAGCACGGCGGCGTGTCCTTCGAGGTGCTCGCGATCCCCGGCCACACGCTGGGCGCGATCGCCTACGTCGGCGGCGGCGACGCGTTCACCGGGGACACACTCTTCCTCGGCGGCTGCGGCCGCGTGTTCGAGGGCACGATGCCGATGATGCGCGCGTCACTCGCGCGCCTGCGCGCGCTCGCGCCCGAGACGCACATCTGGTGCGGTCACGAGTACACCCAGAAGAACCTCGAGTTCGCGCGCGTGATCGAGCCGCAGGAGAGCGCGATCCGCGCCCGCCTCGACGCCGTCTCGGCAGCGCGCACCGAGGGCCGCCCGACGATCCCCGGCACCATCGCCGAGGAGAAGACCACGAACCCGTTCTTCCGCTGGGATGCCCCCGCGGTCCGCAAGTTCGCCGAGTCCCGCGGCCCCGCCGCGACCGACGACGAGATCTTCGCCCGCCTCCGCGAGGCGAAGGACTCGTTCTGATCGGCTGCGCATCCAATTGAATTCGATTCGAAGAGCATCGACGATCGGTTCGATGCTGGAGGGCGTGACTCGTTCCCGAGAAATGTCGGTGGTCGACTGGAACCTGGAGATCGATCGGCTCGAGACGCTTCCGTCCGGCCTCGAGTTCGTCTTCGCTGGGAGCGCCGATGACGTCAGCGCCGCCGCGATCGACGGATGGCTTCAAGCAACCTTGGCCGATGCGGGCATCTGCCGGACCGCAACCCCGCCGCCGTTCAATCTGGACAGCGTCGTGTCCGGCATCCTCGAACCTCGCCCGGGCGTGGTGGTGTCGCCGTGACGCCCCACATCGTCCCGCGGGCTGTGGTCGCGCTGGGCGTCGCGCTCGTCCTTGGATGCTATGAGGATCACCGGCTCACGCCCGACGGATCGCTAGACGCATCTGACGACGGAGGGGTACAGGCGTGTACCATCGACGGTTGGCCTGCGCTCGAGATCGGCGACGCGCGCCCCGACCTGGTAGGATGCGAGTGCCCCGCCGGAGAGGGACGGTTCGCAGTCGGGATCTCGGCGCCCGCCGCGCCGGCTGCGGACGGCACCATCGGGCTCTGCGCACGCCACACCCGAGCTGGGGGCGCGGGCGCGCTCTGCCGGCTCGGGTTGGTCGCTTACGTCGACCCGGACTCGGCGGCAGACGCAGCAGGCTTCATCTTCGCAATCGACTGCATGTCCCCGGATCTCTGCGTGTACGTCGAGTCGTTGATGCCGGAGGAGCTGCGGAACCGGTGCCTCTACTCGGACTTCACTCCCGTCGAGACGGGACACGTCCCTCCGCTCTCTGCGACCGAGTGCGAGTCGGCTCGCGCCCGCGGTCTCTGCGGCGGGGGATGCGAGTGCCCGGATGACGAGGATTGCTGGGGGCTGAGCGAGCGACACCCGACCGGAATCTGCGTTCGACCACCTCTATGCTATTTCGCGGAGGACCAAGCGTGTCGCGGCGAGGGAGACACGTGCGTGATGCCGATCGAACGCCCCGAGTGGTTCGACCGGAGCATGCAGGCGCTGCCGCTCGGCGAGGGCGACTCGACGCGCGCCGGCTACTGCGCACCGCGGGCCGCCTGCGCGTCGCTCGTCAGCGAGTACCCGGGCGTCTGGGAGTGCGTCGATTACCCGTGATCTCGCGAGCGCGAGGGTACGACGCTGTGGTGGTGTCGCGTGAAGGCCTGATCGAGATGAAGCGGCTCGCCGCTCGCGCACAGGACGTGGCGGACATCGAAGCGCTCGCGCGAACGAGCGACGATGACTGAGCCCACTCGCGCAGACCGGCCGGAGCTGACGGCGGAGATCGTGTTCGCGCGGCTCGAGGAGCTCCGCGCGGTGCTCCGCCTGAACGAGTACCTGCGTCAGCTCCGCCCCGTGGCGAGGCCGCCGGACCCGCCGCCCCGCCGCTGACACCGCGCGTACGCAGCTCGGCGCCGAGACGCATGCTCGCGCTCGTTCAGCCGAAGGTGGCGACGATCTCGATGTCGCCGATGATCGCGTCGTTGAGCTCGTCGAGCTCTTCGGCGGGCACCCAGAGCTCGGTGTGATGGCGTGCTCCGACCGTCTGCACCGGGTATCGCGCCACGACCTCGGCGCGGACCGCAAAGCGCGTGACGAAGCCTCCGCCGCTCTCCGGAACGTTCCAGCGCTCGGCGATCTCTCGCGCGTACTGCTCGTTCGTGACCGGATAGAAGATCGGCTGCTCGTCGAGGCGCGCTTCATGCCGGAGTTGCGCACGAGCGCGAGTTCCTCCAGACCGGTGGAACAATAGAGGATCACGACGTCGATCTCCTCGATGCGCGCGGTCTCGAGCACGCGGGAGTCCATGTCTCAGCGGCGGCGCCAGGTGATCTCGACGTCTTGGGTGGCGGCGTAGCGCTGCTGGACGCGGAGGAGATCGCCGTAGCGCTCGGGCATCTTGGCGGCGAGCGCGAGCAGGACGCGGCCTGCGGCCTCGGCGTCGTGCGAAGCGCGGTGGGCGGTCTCGAGCGACACGCCGAGGCGGGCGCAGACGTCGCCGAGCTTGTGGCCCTTGTCCTCTTTCTGGATCTCGCGGGCCCAGACCAGCGGGTCGATCCACACGCCGTCGTCGCAGCAGGCGGGCGGCAGCTCGCTGCCGCGGGGCGGCACGCCGATGCGGCGGCACTCGGCCCAGAGGAATCGACTGTCGAACGCGTGGTTGTAGGCGACGGGGATGCGGCCCTCGAGGAAGGTGCGCACCTCTTCCCAGACCCCGCCGAAGCCCGGCGCGTCGGCGACCATCTCGTCGGTGATGCCGGTGATCGCCTTGCTCTCCTCGCCGATCGGGATGCCCGGATTGACCATCCAGTTGCGCGTCGACTCGAGCTCGCCTCCGCGGAAGCACGCGACGCCGACCTCGATCACGCGATCGATCTCGGGATCGAGCCCGGTCGTCTCGAAGTCGAGCACGGCGAGCGACGCGCTCAGCCACATCGTCGAGGGCTCGAAGCCCTCGGCCATGCCGCGGACGCGTGTCATCAGGCGCGCCATCCGATCGGCGATCCCGGGATAGTGCTTTCCGGTGGGGAAGCAGCCGCAGACGTCGATCGAGGCGCGCATGACGGGGGCGACCATGCACCGGCCGGGATCGGCCGGGCAAGCCTCCTCGCGCGGCCGCGCTGCGTTTGCTAGATGAGCGGTCGCGATCCGGTGACCGAGATCCCCTGCGATCTCCGAGCCGCAGCGCTCCGCCACCCGCATTGGCCCCCTCGCCCGAAGCCCCGACCACGATGCCCGCCGACGATCTGCTCGCCCCGCGACGGCGCCGATGGTCGCGCGCGCCGATCGAGGCGTCGCGCGTCGTGATCGTCGGCGCATGCCTCGCGGTCGCGGTCGGCGTGCTCCGCGGCGTGCCCGACGTCGCCGCCACGCGCACCGAGGATCCGACGTCCTGCACGGCGCCGGTGATCGCGCGCCCCGAGGTGCGCTGGATCGAGCAGGACGAAGCGCGCGCGATGATCGACGATGCCGAGGTGAGCTTCGTCGACGCACGGCCGCGCGATGCGTACGAGTCCGGGCACATCGCCGGTGCGCTGAGCGTGCCGATGGAGACCGGTGTGATCGACGATCGCGCGATCGCGCTGGTGCGCGGTGCGCTGACCGTGATCACCTACTGCGACACCGGCAGCGAGTGCGCGGCGAGCCGCCGCCTCGCGGGGCTGCTCGCGGAGGCGGGGCTCCCCGACGTGCGCGTGATGCGCGGGGGGATGCCGGCGTGGCTCGACAACGACTATCCGGCGGAGGCAGGCCCGTGTCGCGTATGTCCTTGATCGAGCGCATCCCGCCGCGGGCACGGTTCGTCGCCGTCGTCGTGCTGCGCATCGCGATCGCGGGCGTGTTCGTCGCGGCGGCGCTGCCGAAGCTGATGGACCCGGCGAGCTTCGCGCGCGACATCGACAACTATCATCTGCTCCCGGACGCGCTGATCGGACCGATGGCGGTCGCGCTGCCGATGATCGAGCTGGTCGTCGCGGCGGCGCTGCTGAGCGGCGTGCACGCGGCGGGCGCGGCGCTCGTGGCGATGGGGATGCTGATCGTGTTCGCGTTCGGGATGGCGCAGGCGATGAGCCGCGGCATCGACCTCGACTGCGGCTGCTTCGGCAGCGCGACCGAGACGCGCGTCAGCGGAGCGACGATCGCTCGCAACGTCGTGCTCGCGCTCGCGTGCGTGCCGATCGTGCTGGCGCGGCCGAGGGCGCGCGTGGCGCCACGC
>JALYRN010001171.1 GCA_030855295.1 Myxococcota bacterium
GTCGCGGAGATCGGTCTCGCGGTCGGGCTGCCGCTCGCGGTCGCGGCCTTCCTGCTGTGGCCGCGCGACCGCGCCAAGATGGCGTGGCGGCCCGATGCGCCGGAGCTGCGCTATCGCGCGCTCGAGGCCCCGGTCGTGCGCGCGGCCGCGGAGCGCGTCTCGGAGCAGGGCCGGGTGCGTGCTCGCGCAACGCTCGTGGCACCGCTCTCGGGGCGTCCGTGCGTCGCGTGGCGCCTGGTCGGCGAGGGTCCGCACGGACCGATCGACGACGCGCGCGCCGTGCCGTTCATGCTCACGGGCGAGGGGGGCGAGGCCGACGTCGAGGTCGACGCGACGATCGCCTCGATCGAGCTCGCCGTGCCCGTCGCCGAGCCCGTGCAGCTGCGCGACCCCAGCGCCGAGCTCGCGGCGTGGCTCCGCGCGCGCGGCGCCGACCCCGCGGTCGCGCCGATCTTCCTTCGCGAGGCGATCCTCGAAGAAGGCGCCGAGATCGAGGTGATCGGCACGTCGAGCCGACAGACGCGTGCCGACGGCTATCGCGGGAGCAGCACCCGCGACGTGCTCGCGGACCTGCCGGGCTCACCGCTGATCGTGCGTCCACCTGTCGATCTCGAGGTGCCCGAGCCTCGATCGATCGCTTGACACATGACGGTATTGCGGCGAGGTTTCTTGCTCGAATCTCCGGGGTCCAAGCGCATGCACATCGTCGCCGCAGGGCTCTCCGACGTCGGTCAGCAGCGGGAGCACAACGAAGACAGCTTCGTCATCCTCCCTGACTACGACCTCTACATCGTCGCGGACGGAATGGGCGGGCACCGCGCCGGGGATGTCGCCAGCAAGATGGCGACACACACGATCGCGTCGTTCTTCCAGGCGACGGCGAAGGAAGACGCGACCTGGCCGTTCCACTTCGACCCGCACCTGTCGGTCGAAGAGAACCGCCTGATCACCGGGATCAAGGTCGCGAACAAGCGCATCTTCGAGGCATCGACGCGCTATCGCGAGGTGCACGGCATGGGCACCACCGTCGTCGGCGCGCTGATGGCGAGGGAGCGCGGCCGGATGTACGTCGCGCACGTCGGCGACAGCCGCTGCTATCGGGTGCGCAACGGCCAGGTCACGCTGCTCACGCGCGATCACTCGCTGCTGAACGACTACCTCCTCGTGATGCCGGACATGACGCCGGAGCAGCGCGAGGAGCTGCCGAAGAACGTGATCACGCGCGCGCTCGGGATGCAGGACTCGGTCGTCGTCGACCTCGTCCCCGAGCAGCCGCAGCCGGGCGATGTCTACGTGCTGTGCTCGGACGGCCTCAGCGGGATGGTCACGGACGAGCAGCTGCTCGAGATCGTCACCGGCTCGGTGAACGACGAGAACGCGATCGCCCAGCAGCTCGTGCAGACGGCGAACGAGCACGGCGGCGACGACAACATCACCGTCGTCGTCCTGCGCGTCTCGGCCTGAGCCGACAGGAGTGCTAGACCCGCGTTCCACGCGGAGGAGGCACTGTGTCCAAGTTCACGCTGCGGAACATCTTCGAGACCGATCAAGACACCTTCTGGAACCAGGTGTTCTTCGACGAGGAGTACAACCGCCGGCTCTACCTCGACGCCCTGAAGTTCAAGGGGTTCGAGCTGATCGAGCTGACCGGAGAGCCCGGCGGCGTTCGGACCCGGAAGATCCGCACCGAGCCGCGCAGCGAGGCACCGACGGTCGTCACGAAGCTGATCGGGGGCTCGCTGAGCTACGTCGAGGACGGGCGCTTCGATCCGACCACGAAGAAGTGGACCTACACGATCACCACCTCGAAGCTCTCGGAGAAGGTGAAGATCAGCGGCGTGTTCTGGGTCGAGCCGCGCGGTGAGAAGCGCATCGAGCGAATCTGCGACTGCACGGTCGAGGTGAAGATCTTCGGCGTCGGCGGGACCGTCGAGAGCTTCATCGAGAAGACGACGCGCGAGAGCTACGAGGACGCGGCGCGCTTCACCAACGCGTTCATCCGCGAGAAGGGCTACGGGGCCTGAGTCGACAGGAGTGCTCGCCCCGGAGGGACCGGACGGAAGCGCGCGCTTCGCGGCCTGGAGGAGTGCTCGCCCCGGAGGGCGCGTACGGGAGCGCGCGCTTCGCGGGCGGACGGCAGCGACCGGAGCGGGCGAGCCGATCGCTTCGCGTGCGGACGGAAGGTCCCGGAGCGGGCGAGCCGATTTCCTGGACGAGGCCTGCTACCCTGAGTCGATGCGCGCGCGTCTGATGTGGGCGGCGCTCGCGCTCACTGCGTGCGCCGTCCAAGCGACGCCGGCTCCCGGAGCGGAAGAGCCGGCGCTCGGCGACGAGGCCTCGGCCGCGGCGGGGGGCGAGGCCAGCGCGGGCGCGGAGCCGATCGCTGCTC
>JALYRN010001172.1 GCA_030855295.1 Myxococcota bacterium
CTGTATCGCGAGGCGACCAACGCGGCGCCCCGGCACGGTCCGGCGTGGCGTGGCCTCGGCCTCGCGAGCGAGCGCCTCGGGCTGAGCCCCGAAGCGATCCAGGCATACGAGCGCTACCTCCGCGTGTCGCCGCGCGCCGGGGATGCCGACGCCGTGCGCGAGCGCATCGCGCGCCTGCGCGGCGCGTGAGCGGCTCGGGATCGACTCGAATCCCGCCTAAAAATCGGCTCGCCCGCTCCGGTCGCTTCCGTCCGCGCGCGCTTGATCGGCTCGCCCGCTCCGGTCGCTGCCGTCCGCGCGCGAAGCGCGCGCTCCCGTACGCGCCCTTCGGGGCGAGCACTCCTGCAGGCTCGCCCGCTCCCGTCCGGTCCCTCCGGGGCGAGCACTCCTGCCGGGTCAGCCCGGCAGGCGCTTGCGGGTCGTCCAGAACTCCGCGACCTGGCCGACACGATCCCGACGGTTCGCCTCGTCGTCGTCGACGCCGACCACGAGGAAGCCGATCGCGTCCTCGCGCCCCAGCCGCACCTGCAGGTTCGCGAGGTCGGCGGGCGACATCGAGCCGTCGCGCACCAGGACGATCACGCGATCCGCCAGGCGCGCGGCGCGGCGCAGCGTCGGGCCGACCATCGGACCGTTCCACGCGAGCGCGACCGCCTGCTCGTTGCGCGCGCGCGACTCGCGCGGGTCCACCGCGCGATGGGCGGGCGCTCGCGGATCGAGGATCGTCGGCCGCTCGGCCTCGTCGCCGCCGTTCCCGTCGCCGAGGATGCGCATCGCGAGCATCAGCACGGCGTCCTGCTTCGTCGGCGCCTCCGCGCGCACCTCGAACGGCATCGGCGCGCCCTTGCCGTCGTCGACCGTGCCGCTCACGTGCACGGTGCGCTGATCGTCGTCGGGACCGACCGGCGCCGGCGTCAGCATCGCCGCGCTCGCCATCGGCGCCCCGCGATCGCCGTCACCCACCCGCACGATGTTCCCGACGCGCACGTCCTTGCCGACGAGCACCGTCGGCGCGCCGAGCGTGAAGCGTCCGGTGATGCGGCGCGGTCGATCGTCGTCGCCGTCGTGGCCCACCAGCGTCGGACGGAGCACCGGCTCGGTGCCGGTCCCCTCGGCGGAGCCCTCCACCTGCGGATCCTCCATCATCAGCCGCACGGTCGCGCGGCGCACCCGCCCGCTGCGATCCGTGATCGACGACACGCTCGAGGTGCTCCGGGAGTCGTCTGGCGACGGCGTGACGATCAGCGGCATCGGCAGCGTCGGTCGATGTCCCGGCGCGCGCACGTCGCTCGCCATCATGCGCGGCGGCGGCTCCGAGCCGTGCTCGTCGTCCTCCACGTCGAGCACGCCCGCCGCGAGCCACGGCGCCTCGGCGAGCCGCGCGGCGAACTCCGTCGCGAGCTCGCGATCCTCGATCATCGCAGGCACCACCAGGGTTCGCCCCGCCGCGTACGTGCCGAGGTCCTCGAGCTCGGCGACCAGCATGTCGAGCGCCGCGGGATCGCGGGGCCACGTCGTCGTGCCGATCACCGGCGCGTTGCCCCACCACGCGACCTCGACCGCCGTCCGCGTGCGCGCGCCACCGCGCTCGCGCCAGAAGACGAAGCCGAACGCGACGAGCAGCGAGAGCAGCGGCGGAAGGAGCCACGCGAGCTTCTTGCCCTTCGACGAGAGCGCCGACTCGGGCACCATCGCGTTCGCCGCGACGTGGTAGCCGGCCGGCGGATCGCCCGCGCGATCCTCGGCCTGCGCGATGTCGGCACGCAGCTCGTCGACCTGGCGCGTGCCCACGTTCACCGCAGCGAGGAGCAGGCTCGCTTGGCCCTCGAGCTCGGTCAGCGCGCGCACGCGCTCTCGCGCCTCCGCGGCGAGACGACGGAGCCCCTCGGTGCGCTCCTCCGAGGTCGCCCGATCGGCGGCCGCGAGCGCGACGTTGCCCTCGAGCTCCTCGCGCACCGGGTTCACCGCCGACGTCGCGTCGGTGCGCACCGCGCTGCGGCCGCCGGTGCGGCGCGCGCTCTCGAGGCTCGCGACGCGCGCCTCGAGGGATCGCACCGCAGGGTGCTGCGCCGTGTAGCGGGCGCGCGCCTGCGCGAGATCCGCGCGTGCTTGCGCGAGCTCGCCCTGCACCATGTCGGTGCTGCTCGCGCTCGCGGTGTGCATCCGCGGGAGGCGCCGCGCCTCGGTGCGAAGCACCTCCATGCGCGTCGCGGCCGTCAGCACCGCGACCTCCTCCTCGTCGGCCTCGGCGCTCAGCCGCGCGGCCTCCGCGATCGCGCGCTCCTGCTCGGCGGTGAGATCGGAGATCCCGTGCTCGGCGCGGAACTGGTCGTACTCCTGACGCGCCTCGCCGAGGTGCGCCTCGGCGGCGGCGAGCTCGGCCCG
>JALYRN010000280.1 GCA_030855295.1 Myxococcota bacterium
GCCCGGACCGGCGCCGCGCGCCGAGCCCTCGCGGCCCATGCGCCCGCTCTCCGCGAGCGCCGCGCGTCGTCCACCACCGCCGCGGTTCTCGAGCCCGCCCTCTTGCGGATGCGTCGCCTGATCGAGCGTGCCGCGCTGGAAGTGCGCCCACAGCGCGTCGCCGCAGTGACGGAACCGCAAGAGCCGCGCGTCGAAGCGCGCGAGGTGCTCGGTGATGTTCTGCAGATCGCGCCGCAGGATGTCGCGCGCCTGGTTGTTCTGCGCGGCGTCGACGACCTGCGGCAGATCGATCAGCGTCGGGCCCGCGTGCGTCATCAGGATGTTGAACGCCGAGAGATCGCCGTGGACCTTCCCGATCGACAGCAGCAGCCGCACCTGACGAAACAGATCGTGGTGGAGCGCCTCTGCCGACTCCGGCGCGATGTCGAAGTCCGCGAGCCGCGGCGCCGGCGCGCCCTCCTCGTCGACGAGCAGCTCCATCAGCAGCACGTCCTCGTAGAGCATGATCGGCTTGGGCACGCGCACGCCGCCCTGCATCGCGCCGAAGAGCGCGCTGTACTCCATGTCGCGCCAGCTCTCCTCGATCAGCTCGCGGCCGTACGAGGTGCGCTTGCCCATGGCGCGCTTGTCCCGCGTGTTGCGGGTCTGGTTGCGCCCCTCGGTGTAGCTCGAGGTGGCCTTGAAGGTGCGCTGCTCGCGCGCCTTGTAGACCTTCGCGGCGACGAGCTCGCCGCGGTAGGAGACGACGTAGACCGACGCCTCCTTGCCGCTCATGAGCTGGCTCTCGACGGAATCGATCACCCCGTCTTCGACGAGGCTCTGCAAGCTGTTCGGGACTGCCACGGCTTCGACGGGCCTCGTTCGCGGACAGCATCGTGATCGACGCCGCTCGCCGCGTCGAGGCGCGCCGAGACGCTCCGCGCGGCCTCCCGACGCCGAGTCGGACGCCGCGGAGCAAAACCGTAGCGCTTTGCCTCGCACCGCGACGGCCCGTAACGGGGACTCGTGGCAGTGCGCCCCAGCTCTCGCACCGCGCCACGGCGAGTTCTGTCACGAATCGAGCGGCAAGCGGCGATCCCGCGAGCAAAACGACGAAATCTGTCGTGGTGCGTGGCGCCGCACCCTGCCGGCACGAGGACTGCTTTGGGACCCCGCCGCCTGGAGAAAGGGTGCCCTGTCCTGGGCTGGGCACCGCGTGCGTACGTCTGGAGGGTTCGTGATGAGGAAAGCGGTCGACAACACGTCCTCGGAGGGACGGCCCCTCCACGTCGTCGGCATCGGCGCATCAGCCGGCGGGCTCGCCGCCCTCGAGCAGCTCTTCGACCACGTGCCACGCGAGAGTGGGATGGCGTACGTCGTCGTCCAGCACCTGTCGCCCGACTTCAAGAGCTTGATGGACGAGCTCCTCGCGCGGCACACCGACCTGCCGATCCACCTCGTCGAGGACGGGATGCAGGTCGAGCCCGACCACGTCTATCTGATCCCCGCCAAGAAGGAGATGATCATCTCCGACGGGCGGCTCCTCCTCAGCGAGCGCGAGCGGACCCAAGAGCTCACGCTGCCGATCGACGTCTTCTTCCGATCGCTCGCGCAGGACTGCGGACCGAACGCGGTCGCGATCGTGCTCTCGGGCAGCGGCAGCGACGGCTCGCGCGGCGTGCGCGACGTGCACGACGCGGGCGGGCTCGTGATCGTGCAGGACATCGACTCTGCCCAGTTCGACGGCATGCCGAAGACGGCGCGCGACGCCGGCGTCGCGAGCTTCGTGCTCGCGCCGGGCGAGATGCCCGCCGTCCTCATGGAGCACGTGCGGACCGCGGGGGCGCGCAGCATCAGCGAGCGCCATCCTCGCAGCGCGCCGGTGCCCGTCGGTCTCGATGCCGTCTACCAGATGCTGCAGGACGAGTTCGGGATCGACTTCACGCACTACAAGCCGAGCACGGTCACGCGCCGCATCGAGCGACGCCTGCAGCTCGCCCGCGCCCAGGACGTCGGCGACTACGTCGAGCGCCTGAAGCGAGGGCGCGAGGAGCTCGACACGCTCTATCGGGATCTCCTGATCGGCGTCACCCGGTTCTTCCGCAACGAAGAGGCGTTCGAGGCGCTCGAGCGGAAGGTGCTCCCCGAGCTGCTGCGGCGCGGGCCCAGCGATGCGCCGTTCCGCGTCTGGGTCGCGGGCTGCGCGACCGGCGAGGAGGCGTACTCGCTCGCGATCGTGCTCGCGGAGCTGTCCGCGAAGCACGGCGGACGCCCGATCAAGATCTTCGCGACCGACGTGCACCCCGGCTCGATCGAGATCGCCGCGCGCGCGACGTACGGCGAAGAGTCGATGACGAACGTCAGCCGCGAGCGCCTCGAGCGCTACTTCATCCAGCGCGGCGACAGCTACCAGGTCGTCCCCGACATCCGGCAGCTGGTCGTGTTCGCGGCGCACAACGTGATCAAGGACGCGCCCTTCACGCGGATGGATCTCGTCAGCTGCCGCAACATGCTCATCTACCTGCAGCCGCCGGCGCAGCAGAAGGTGCTGAGCCTCTTCCACTTCGCGCTCAGCCGCGGCGGCGTGATGTTCCTCGGGCCGAGCGAGAGCCCGGGCTCGCTGGTCGACGACTTCGAGGCGGTCGATCGCCACTGGCGGATCTATCGCAAGTACAGCGACGTCCGCATCCCGCTGGATCCGCGGCTGCAGCTCGCGAAGATCGACGCGCGACACGTGCCGATCGTCGCGACCGGCGCACGACACTCGCTGTCGGGCCTGCTCTCGACGTACGACACGCTGCTCGACGAGGTGATGCCGCCGAGCCTGCTCGTCACCGAGCGCGGCGAGCTCGTCCACTCGTTCGCGGGCGCGAGCCGGTTCCTCAAGCTGCGCGACGGCCGGCAAGATCTCGACGTGCTCGACGTCGTCGACAGCGAGCTGCGCATGGTGCTCGTCGGAGGCCTGCAGCGCGCGAAGAAGGAGACGTCGGCGATCGTCTTCAAGGGCGTTCGCATCCGCGTCGAAGGACAGGACGCGTACCACCAGGTGACGATCCGCCGCGTGCGCGGCCGCAGCGGCGGCGTCGCGCACCTGCTGATCTCGCTCGAGCCGATCGAGGGCGCGCCGCGCATCGAGACGCCGCCGACCGAGATCGCGCTCGATCAGGTCTCGCGCGAGCGGCTCTCGTCGCTCGAGGGCGAGCTCACGTACACGAAGGAGAACCTGCAGGCCGCGATCGAGGAGCTCGAGACGAGCAACGAGGAGCTGCAGGCGGCGAACGAGGAGCTGCTCGCGTCCAACGAGGAGCTGCAGAGCACCAACGAAGAGCTGCAGAGCGTCAACGAGGAGCTCTACACCGTCAACGCCGAGTACCAGCGCAAGATCGCGGAGCTCGTCGAGCTGACGAACGACATGGACAACCTGCTCGCGAGCACCGACGTCGGCGCGATCTTCCTCGATCGCGAGCTCACGATCCGGAAGTTCACCCCGCAGATCGCCGAGAGCTTCTCGCTGCTGCCGCAGGACGTCGGCCGCTCGATCGAGACGTTCACGCACAAGCTCGAGCACGCCGAGCTCAACGAGGATCTGCGGCGCGTCCTGACGGTCGGGGTGCCGATCGAGCGCGAGCTGCGGACCAAGGCCGGCGGCGCGTTCTTCCTGCGGATCCTTCCCTACCGCGCGAAGGGCAACGTCGAGGGCGTGGTGCTGACGCTGATCGACGTCGGCGGGCTCAAGGCCGCCGAGGACGCGCTCTTCCACGAGCGCTATCTCCTGAACAGCCTGCTCTTCAGCATCCCCGACGCGATCTACTTCAAGGACGCGCGGGGGCGCTTCATCCGCGCGAACCACGCGATGGCGACGCGGCTCGACCTCGACGACCCGCGCGACGCCGAGGGCAAGACCGCGTTCGAGCTGCCCGACCAGGTCGCCGCGCTCGCGATCCACCGCCAGGACGAGGTCGTGCTGCGCACCGGTGAGCCGCAGAAGTACCGGCTCGAGAAGCGCGCGCTCGAGGACGGCTCCGAGAAGTGGGATCTCGCGACGCGCCTTCCGCTCGTCGACAAGTCGAAGAAGACGGTCGGCATCATCGGCGTCTTCCGCGACGTGACCGAGCAGAAAGAGGCGGAGGCGCGGATCCACGAGGCGGTGCGGCGGCGCGACGAGTTCCTGGCGATGCTCTCGCACGAGCTGCGGAACCCGCTCGGCGCGATCGTCACCGCGACGGCGCTGCTGAAGTCGGACGGCCTCGAGCCCGAGCGCCACCCGAAGCTGCTCGATCTGATCGAGCGCCAGTCGAAGCAGATGGCGCGGCTGCTCGACGACCTGCTCGAGGTGGGCCGGGTGACGCAGAACAAGATCGAGCTGCACACGAGGCCGCTCGATCTCCGCGTCGTGCTGCGAGAAGCGGCGGACGCGGTGCGCACGCTGATGGAGTCTCGCGAGGTCGGGCTGTCGATCGATCTCGGCATGACGCCGCTCTACGTCGAGGGCGATCCCGCGCGCCTCCAGCAGATCCAGGTGAACCTGCTGAACAACGCCGCGAAGTACACGCAGCGCGGCGGCTCCGTGCAGCTCGAGGCGCGCGCCGTCGATCGCGAGGCGGTGGTCGTCGTGCGCGACGACGGCGCCGGCATCCCCGACCACATGCTCGATCGCGTGTTCGAGCTCTTCGTGCAGTCGGAGCGCACGCTCGATCGCGCCGACGGTGGGCTGGGCGTCGGGCTGACGCTCGTGCGCTCGCTCGTCGAGATGCACGGCGGCACGGTCACGGTGCAGAGCGAGGGGGACGGCAAGGGAAGCGAGTTCGTCGTGCGCCTGCCGCTGCTCGAGGGCGTGATCGCGATCGAGCCCGAGGATCGCCCGCGCGCTGCGCTGGGGAGGGGAGCGCGCGTGGCGGTGGTCGAGGACAACGCCGACAGCCGCGAGATGCTGTGCGAGCTGCTGCGGCATGCGGGCTTCGAGTGCATCTCCGCCGATCGCGGCGACGCGGGCCTCTCGATGATCACCGAGACGTGCCCGGACGTCGCGCTGGTCGACGTCGGGCTGCCGGGGATCGACGGCTTCGAGGTCGCGCGCCGGGTGCGCAGCAATCCGCTGCTCTCGGGCGTGTGCCTGGTCGCGCTCACGGGCTACGGACAGCCCAACGATCGCGCGCGCGCGCTGGGCGCGGGCTTCGACGCGCACCTCGTGAAGCCCGTCGATCCCCAGCGCCTGATCGCCCTGCTCGCGACCGAGCCTCGGCCGAGCGAGCGCGCTCGGGTCGCGCAGACCGCGCGGCTCCATCCCCGCGCGACCGAGTAGCGAGCGCTACCGCCGCCGCGCGGGCGCGCGACACACCGGCAGCGTCTGTCCGAGCAGCGGCTCGCGCGCCCAATTCTCCTCGAGCGGCGCGTCGAGTCGCCAGACGATCTTGTCGTCCTCGTAGAGCTCGACGTCGGTGTTGTCGCCGCTCGCGTAGAGGCCCCAGTGCCACTGGCACATCGCGGTCGTGCGGCGGTGGATCCCCTCGACGTGCGCGATGCTCTGGCCGTTCTGCCAGTAGTGCATGTCGCCGGTGTAGGTCCAGAACGTCGTCACGATGCCGTGCGGCGCGTCGAGCCCGGTGCCGGCGTTGGTGAACTCGCTCATCACGCGCGGTCCGGCGAACTGCAGATCGCCGTAGCCGCGGTGCACGCCCTCGGGCGAGCTCGACGCGCACGTGATCTCGCTGCGCTGCGCGTAGCGGCCCGAGTGGCGGCGGGCGGTCGTGATCGACGTGCTCTGGCAGCCGTCGCCCCAGTCCTCGAAGTACGACTCGCCGGTCCAGCGGCGATGATCGCCGGTCTCGAATCCGTCGCGCCAGAGCTCGGTCGCGCGAGCGCAGCGCGGGGTCGCCTGCGCCGAGACGGGCAGGGTCGGGAGCGCGAGCAGACAACCGGTCACGAGGCCCGCAGCTAGCAGGTGGTGGGTCATTCGGAGCGCCTGCTAGCGCGAGTAGCCGCTGTGATACAAGGGGACGATGTAGGTGTCCTGGAGCTCGCGCCTCCGCCTACAGGCCCATGGGTCCGTGGCCGTCCATGTTCGTCAAGAAGAGGCGCTCCCTGGTGTGGTGCCAGGGCGCGAGCGCCGTGGTGAGCGCGGGCGTCGCGCAGAAGGAGCGGCGATCCGCGACGCGCAGGAAGGCGTTCGCTCCGAACGCGCGGACCCAGCGAGGGTCGCTCTGGTTGGCGATCACGAGCTCGGCGCCGGCGTCCGCGAGCCACTCGTAGGCGGCGTGGATGATCTCGCCGGCGTGCTCGACGGGCGCGAGCGCGTCGACGATCGTACCGACCGTGAGCTCGCCGAAGCGGTGATGTCCGTTCATCGCGCGCAGGCAGACGACCGCCCAGCCGATCGTGCGCCCGCCGCGATCGCGCACACGGAGGCGCGTCGGCTCCGACCACTCGCGATGTCGCTCGCCCGGCGGAATGAGCGTGTTCATCGTGGCGGCGTCGCGGACCGCGATCGCGGCGTAGTCGTGCTTGGCGCGATGCCAGAGCGCGTCGGCCCAGTCGTCGAACGCCGGGACGACCTCGGCGCGCGCGCCGAAGCGCTCGAGGGACGCGATGCGCAGCGCGAGCGAGACCGCGCGGCCGCCGATGCCGGCGAGACCGCTGTGCGCGAGGACATCGAGCGCGGCGCGCCGGCGGGGCGAGGTGCGCAGGTACGCGTTCTTGCGCGCGAACGCAGCCGGACGGACGACGCGGAACAGGAACGGTGTCGGGTGCATCAGCCACCCGAGGCTCTTGATCAGGCGCAGCACCGACTGATCGTCGCCGCCGTGGCCCCAGCTGTAGAGGAGCGGCTGGCGCTTCACCATGTCGCGCATGATGCGTAGACCGAGGGCGCCGTACCGCCTCGAGACCGCGCCCTCGGAGAACGGTCCTTGCCAGTCGGCGACGGTCTCGATCGCGCCATGGATCCACCACTGCTGCGGCTTCAGCACGTATCCGCCGCGCACCGACTGGCCGTCCTCGAGCACGAGGTAGTACTCGCGCCAGACCGACTGATCGTCGTGCTCCTTGCGAGCCCAGAGCGGGATCGGATCGACGTAGAAGCCGTAGGCCGAGCCGCCCTCGCGCATGCGCGCGTTGAAGCGGTCGACGGGGTCTCGCCATTGTTCGTCGTGAGGAACGATGGTGATGCGCATCGTACGCCCACATCGTCCCGCGCTCGGTGCCCGCCACCTCCGTCGTCGGCGAGGCTGGCGCCTCGCGGGCTCCCGGTGCGAGGATGGGGTGAAGGGGCGTGGCGCCGCCGGCCATCCATCCCGAGGCACGTCCGGCGTGACGCTCCCAGGAGATTTCTTCCGATGCGAACCTTGCTCACCCGAACCTTGCTCACCTGCGCGCTCGGCGCGGCGCTCGTCCTCTCCGGCTGCTCGTGCGACCCGACGCCAGCGGACGGCGACGGCGGAGGCGACACCGACACCGACGGCGGAGACATGGACGGCGGCCATGTCGACGGCGGCATGTGCACGACGGCCGGCATCGCCTGCACGGTCGACGGAGACTGCTGCACCGGGCTGCGCTGCGAAGGCGAAGGCATCGCGCGCGTGTGCACCGGCAGCGGCTGCGGCGGCGAGGGCGACTCGTGCGTGCTGCCGTCGGACTGCTGCAGCCTCAGCTGCGAGGGTGGCTCGTGCACGACGGGCGCGAGCTGCGGCGTGATCGGCGCGGCCTGCGCCGAGGCCGGCGACTGTTGCTCGTTCGAGTGCGCGGGCGGCATGTGCGCCGACAGCCCGCTCTCGACCTGCAATCCGATCGGCGAGGCGTGCACGGATCGCGCGGGCTGCTGCAGCGATCGCTGCGCCGATCCGGCGGGCGTGGCCTGCGCGGGTGGCGCGGACTGCCGATGCGCGAGCG
>JALYRN010001173.1 GCA_030855295.1 Myxococcota bacterium
GAGCTCGCGGGCCCGGCGCGGCGCCAGGGCCGGGTGCACGCCGGCGCGATGGGGTTCGGGGTCCTGCACGGCGCGGCGGGGGCGGGCCACGTCTTCGCGCTCCTGC
Source organism: Myxococcota bacterium (assembly GCA_030855295.1). Taxonomy (GTDB): domain Bacteria; phylum Myxococcota_A; class Polyangia; order Polyangiales; family Sandaracinaceae; genus Sandaracinus. The sequence continues at coordinate 107 of JALYRN010001173.1, forward strand.
CGACGCTGGTGCTCGGCGAGGTCGAAGCGATCGTCTACCTGACGGCCTACGTCCTCGCAGCGACCGTCGCGATGAGCGCCGCGGGCGCACTGGTCGGGAGGATGCTGGTGGAGCGCGCGGAGATCGTGCGGCGCGTGGCGATCGCAGGCAGCGGAGCGCTGGCTGCAGCGGTCGGCGTCGGCTGGATGATCGCCTGAGAGCGGAGTGTCTGCCGCCCGCCCGCGCGAACAGGTCGTCCTGGCGCCCCGGGTCCGGTGTAACGTTCCGTCTGGGGGGCAGCGCGCAGGTGGCTCGGAACCGGACGTCCGTCGCGCTCGCCTGTGCCTGCGGCCTGGCGCTGCTCTGCGCTGCCGACCTCGCGGCCGCGCAGAGCTCGCCGGCGCTGCGGCTCGGCGACGACGACCGCTACGACGTCGCGCGCATCGTCCGGATCTACCGCGCGGAGCCCGGGGACTCGATCACCGAGTACGAGTCGCTGCGCCGGCGGGGCCGCTTCGATCACGCGGCCGCCGATCCCGCACGAGCGCTCCACGAAGGCGGGGCGGTGTGGATCGTCCTCGACGTCACGCAGACGCTCGAGACCTCCGGGCCGACCGACTGGGTGCTCTGGGATCGTGGCGCTGCGCAGTTCCTCGACGCGCGGCTGCAGATCGAGGGTCGACCGCCGGAGGTCCAGCGCAGCGGCTTCTTCGTCGCGCCGCAGAATCGCCCGCTGCAGGCGTTCGGCTACGCGTTCCCGTTCCGGCTGAGCACCGGCGAGCGCGCGGAGCTCGTCCTGCACGGATACCTGCCGCCGCGCGAGGCGACCGAGCTCCTGGTGCTTCGTGCACCGCAGTTCCGCTACCTGAACCTCGTGCTCAGCCTGCTGGTCTTCGGAGTGATCGGCGCGATGCTCGCGCTCGCGGGCTACAACGCGCTGGTCTACTCGGCGTTCCGCGATCCCGCGTACGGCCTCTACGCGGCGTATGCGGCGAGCTCGGCCTTCTTGTGGGCGACGACCCACTCGGTCGTGACGTTGTTCACGGACACCGGGCACTTCGATCTCCGTCTGAACGGGCTCGCGGTGACGATCACGGTGCTGATCGCGCTGCGCTTCACACACGAGTTCCTCGAGCTCGGGCAGACGATGCCGAGGCTCTCGCGCGTGTACCGCGTGCTGTACGTCCTCGCGGCTGCGGCGGCGATCGGGGCGATCGCGCTGCCGCCGACCGACTCGAAGATGTTCAGCATGGTCGTCGCGATCCCGATCATGGGCGTGCTGGTCTTCACGCCGATGTACGCGCTCGCCAAGGGCATCCGCCGCGCGCGCTTCATGGTCCTCGGCTGGGCCCCCGCGATGTTCGTGCCGTTCTTGATCGCGCTCCGCGGTCTCGGGGTCGCCGAGCTGCGATGGCTGAGCAAAGACCTCGTGATCGCGATCCACGGCTACGCGGTCCTGACGATGGCGCTCGCGGTCGCCGACCGCATCCGCGAGATCGACGTGGGCCGCGATCGCGCGCAGCGCGAGGCCGTCGCGCAGCTGCAGCTCCGGCTCGAGGAGCGCGAGAAGCTCCTCGCCGCGATCGACGCGACCCGCACGGCGCAGGAGGACGCGCAGCGCGAGCGCGTCCGCGGCGCCACCGACGAGCTCACCGGGCTCGGCAACCGACGCGCATTCGAGTCGGAGCGCCCGCGGGTGGCCGCACAGTGGTCGTCCGAGCTCGCGATCAACTCCCTCGTGTGCGTCGTCGACGTCGACGGGCTGAAGAAGCTGAACGACACCACCGGCCACGCCGAGGGTGATCGGATGCTGGCGCGGTTCGGCGCCCAGCTGCGCGCGTCGCTGCGCGACACTGATCGCGTCTATCGGATCGGAGGCGACGAGTTCGCGCTCTTCGCGCGCGCTCCCGACGCGCCCGCCAAGCAGGCGATCGAGTCGCGCATCCGCAGGGCGATCGCCGGCGTGAAGGTCGAGTTCCCGGACATCGACGCGAGCGTCGGAACGGCGCTGCTCAGCGAGGTCGAGGGCGACGTGCTCGCCGCGTACAGCCTCGCCGACGAGCGGATGTACACCGAGAAGCGCGCGCGGCAGGCGACCGCGGTGACCGAGGGCGCCGACTCGAGCGAGCCGCACGACCCGGGGTGACGCGCGCACTCTCGCTGCTGTCAGGGCCGAGCGCCGCCTTCGATCCACGCGCGCACCAGCGACAGCTGCTCGGCGTCGAGCGGCGCGGCGCCCGGCCCGCCGGGCATGCGAGCGCCGCAGCGCACCGGCGACACACCGAGCGACGC
>JALYRN010000281.1 GCA_030855295.1 Myxococcota bacterium
CGGTGTGACAGAGCGCGCAGGTGATCCCGGTGCGCGTGCTCCCGTCGACATCGCGCATCCGCACGAGCCCGGGGATGCTGCCGTCGGGCGCGCGGATCACGCCGAGCTCTTCGCCGCGCGCGGGATCGCGCAGCGCGATCTCCCAGAACGGCTCGCTGCGCAGCGGCAGCTCGAAGAACACGCGCTCGCCCAGCGCGACCCACTCGGCGTGCGTGCTCGGCCGACGGCCGTCCCAGATCCGCGCGGCGTCGTCGCCGACCTCCGGGTGCTCTCCGCGTGCGAGCGCGGCGGCGAGCGCCGCGTCGATGCGCTGCACCCGCGGGCTCCACGCCGGCAGCGCGTCCCACCCCGAGCGCCCGCGCGCGTACGCATTGAGCCGCGCGGCGGAGTAGAGGTTCTCGGGGTTCGTCAGCGAGGCCTCGAGCGCGGCGCGGCGCGCGGCGTCGTCGTCGAGGAAGCGAGCCGCGTGCGCGTCGATCCACGCATCGCTCCACGGCTCGAGCCCGGCCGTCGGATCGATCGGGGCAGGCTCCACCGGCGGCGCGGCGGGCTCGCTGCATGCGATCGCGAGCGAGAGGGCGAGGATCGAAGCGACGGAGAACCGCATCCGTCGCTCCATCCTACACGCGCTCGCGATCACGCGACTCGAGGCCTGCCGACTCAGACAGAGCCTGTCCAAAAATCGCTGAGGAACGCAGGAAGGCAGGAAAAACTCCTGATTTCCTGCATTCCCTTAGCGGCCACTTCCGATTCTGCGAACAGGCTCTCAGGTCACGATCTCGGCCTCGCGGCTGGCCGGCGCGAACGTCAGCGTGCGCTCGACGCCGTCGATGCGGACCACCATCTCGATCTGGAACTCCATTCCGTACGTCTCCCACGAGTTGCCGCCGCCGATCGCCGTCCAGTCGGGCGCGCCGGTGTCGTAGCGGACGCGCAGCGTCTGACCGGGCGCGATGCGCTCGTCCCACGAGACGTAGCCGTCGTCCTGGAAGAGCTGCGCGCCGCGCGGATCGAGCTCGTCGAGCAGCGCGCCGTCCATCGAGCGCACGCGCACCGCGAGCACCTCGAAGGGCACCGACGTGTCTCCGTCGGCAGCGTCGATCGAGAGCTGCACGCCCGTCTGCGTGCACCAGCCGCAGTCGGCGAAGCCCTCGGCGCAGTCGCCGGCGATCAGGCCCGGGTCGCGCCGCTCGGCATCGCCGGCGCAGTCCTCGGCGAGCGTGACCGACGCGATCGACGCCTCGACCTCGAGCGCGACGGTGGAGTGACTCGCGGCGCAGCCGGCGACGGCGGCGGGCACGGCGAGCGCGAAGACACAGAGGAGCGAACGAGCAAGACGCGACATGTGGAAGCCCTCCCGATGCGAGCACTCGAACCTTTGCAGCGCTCATGCCGTCGCGAATTCCGCGTTTTGTGAGGAAATCGCGTTCCTGCGCTGTGCCGCGCCGTGCCGCGGGCGTGCCACGTCCGGCATGTCGCGGCGTGATAGATTCGCCCGCGATGACGATCAGGACACAGCTCGGTCTCGCGGCGATCACGATCGCCCTCGCGGTGATCGGCGCGTGCGGCCCGCCGGCGGATCACACGGCGACGCTCACTCGCTTGCGCGACGCGATCGGCGCGCCGATCGCCTCGCCGACGCAGCTCGAGGATCACAACCAGCTCGTCGAGAACGTCGTGCAGAGCGGCGCGCTCGAGGGCCTGCGTCAGTTCGAGGTGCAGGAGCGACTCGGCCGCGGCACCGAGTGCGGCGCGCGCCCGATCTGCCACGAGCGCGGCTTCCGCCCGACCGACTGGATCTACGACGTCGGCCGCGACCCCAACGATCCCCAGCTCGCCGCCGGCCCGACGCTGATCGTCGGGTTCGACTCGACCGGCATCGTCGACAACACGTACTTCGTCACGCGGCGGTGATCGCTCGCCGCGCCCGCTTCGGCGCGGCGGGCTCGGCGTCGCGCAGCAGGTAGCGCGTCACGGCGTCGGTGATCGTCGCGATCATCGCCTCGTCCTCGTCGGCGGCGCGCTCGGTGATCGCGGCGTGCGTCAGCGCGTCGACCATGTGCACGGCGATGAAGGCGCCGGCGCGCGGGTCGTCGATGCGCAGGCGGGCACGGTGGTGCGCGAGGTACGCGCCCGTCATCTCGATGATCCGCGCGAGCTCGACCTCGTAGCGCGAGAGGCGGCCGGTGCGCGGGATCTGCTCGCGGAGCACCTTCGCGAGGCGCGGGCCCTTGGCGCGCTTGGTCTCGATCATCGTGCGCACCATCGCGGCGGCGAGCTCGCGCGGATCGGCGGTCGCCATCGACGCGAAGCGCTCGGTGACGATCGCGAAGAGCATCGCCGAGAAGCGATCGACGAGATCGCCGACCAGCGCCTCCTTGTTGGGGAAGTACTGGTAGAGCGAGCCGATGCTGACGCCGGCGCGCTCGGCGACGCGGTTCGTCGAGAGCGCGTCGTAGCCGTCGCGCACCAGAATGTGAGCGGCGGCCTCGAGGATCGCGTCCACCGTCGCCTGGGCGCGGCGCTGGAGCGGCTGTTTCCGGGGCGATGTGTCGATGCGCTTGGGCATGGCGGAATGCGAGTGGAAGAATATGAGCTGTAGCTCACATTCTACGTCGAGCCCACCAAGGAGCGAACGACATGGCGAACAATCCTCTCACCACGCTGCGCCTCCTGCGCGCGATCGTGCGCCTGGCGCGTGATCCGCGCCGTCTCGACGAGGTGTTCCACATCGCCGACTCGATGGAGTCGAGCGAGCTCGCGGCGAGCGTGGAGGCCGAGTTCCGGAAAGACCCCGCGCACCTCGACGCGCTCGCGTCGCGCCCGCGCCTCGGTCGCGTCGTGATCGGGACGCTCGCGCAGCTGCCGTCCGCGACGCTCGGCCGCGCGTTCGCCGACTTCCTGATCGAGAACGAGCTCGACCCCGAGGACATCCAGGTCAACGAGGTGAAGAGCGACTTCGACTACGTGCGCGCGCACCTCCGCGAGACGCACGACATCTGGCACGTCGCGACCGGCTTCCCGACCGACGTCGCCGGCGAGCTCGGGCTGCAGGCGTTCTATCTCGCGCAGTTCCGCGCGCCGCTCGCGGCGATGCTGCTGGCGATCGGCATGGTCAACACGCTCTTCTTCGCGATGGACGATCGCGACGCGCGCATGCGCTCGATCGTCCGCGGATGGCTGCTCGGCAAGCGCGCGAGGTCGCTGTTCGGATATCGCTGGGCGGAGCGCTTCGACCGGCCGCTCGCGGACGTGCGGCGCGAGCTCGGCCTCGACGTCGACGGCGTCGACGAGGCGATCGACGCGCTGATCGGGCCCGAGCAGGTCCGCGAGGCGCTGCGCGCGGCGGCCTGAGCCAGCAGGAGTGCTCGCCCCGGAGGGACCGGCCCGGAGCGGGCGAGCCGATCGACGTCAGGTAGGAGAGTGTGTACGGGTTGCTCCCGACGCGCAGTGGTTCGAATCGTGCGATGCTGGTCGCGAGCAATGCCTTCGAGACCGGCCGCAGCGACGAGGAACGACATGCGCGCAACGACTGTTGGGATTTTCGCGAATCGATCGCGAACGACGCTTCGCGCGGTGGGGTCACCCGTCTCCGCAGCGTTCGCGCTGCTGGGGATCGCAGGCCTGTCGCTCTGGAGCGGCTGCGACTGCAGCGGTGACCTGCCCGACGGTCGCGGCAGGCCGTGCGACACGACGGCGGACTGCGCGAGCGGGTTCGAGTGCGTCGACTCGATGTGCCGTGCGCTCCCGGCGCCCGGCACCGACGGCGGTCCCGGACCGGTCGGCTCGTGCTCCAGCGTTCCGCCGATGCCGATCGACGAGCGGTGCAACGGCGTCGACGACGACTGCGACGGCACGTCCGACGAGGGCGTGCTCTCGACCTGCGGCGACTGCGATCCGAGCTGCATGGGCGAGCACGTCGGGGTCGGCGGCATGACGCCCTTCGATCCCGAGGGGCACACCGACGGCAGCGAGAGCGACGCGGTCGGCCTCGATCCGACGGGCGCGCTGGTGCTCGACTCGCGGCGCATCGAGACGGCGTTCATCTGGATCGCGAACACCGGCAACGGCACGGTCTCGAAGGTCGACACGCGCACGCGCGTCGAGGTCGCGCGCTATCGAACGGGACCGAGCGATGGCGTCGACCCGTCGCGCACGACGGTCAACTCGCTCGGCGACGTCTACGTCGGCAACCGCGCGGGCCAGAGCGCGACCAAGATCTCGGTGCTCGGCGCGGACTGCCCGGACACCAACGGCGACGGCACGATCACGACGTCGACGGGGCCGACCGACGTGCTGCCGTGGGGCCAGGACGACTGCGTGCTGTGGCACGCGTCGCTGCCCGACGGAGGCATCATCCGCTCGATGGCGGCGCAGGACACCTACGGCCCCGACGGTGAGATCATCACGGCGGTCTGGGTCGGCGGCTGGGACGGGATCGTCTGGAAGCTCGACGGCGAGACCGGCGCGATCCTGGTCCGCACCGCGTCGCCGTCCAACAACTACGGGTTCGCGCTCGATGGCTCGGGGAATCTCTGGATCTCGGGTCGCTCCGGAAGCCGGCTCGGCCGCATCGACACGAACCGCTGCACGTCGACGGCGGCCTGCGACGTGGCCCCCTGCGCCGAAGACACCTGCATGAAGCAGCAGATCCCGGTGCCGAGCGGGTACAACCCCTACGGGATCACGGTCGACGCGGCGCAGCGCGTGTGGATCGCGAACCACGGTTCGGGCACGATCGCGCGGTACGATCACGCGGCGGCGGGTGCGCGCTGGGAGGTCACGAGCGTCGGCGCGAACTGTCACGGGATCGCGGCCGACGGATCGGGCTGGGTCTGGGCGGCGTGCGACGGCCTCGGCGTCGTGCGCCTGCTCGCCGACGATCCCTCGATGTGGACCGCGGTCGCCGGCTCCGAGGGGCGCGGCGCGAAGGGCATGGCGGTCGACTTCGACGGACAGATCTGGTGCATCAACCTCGGCTCCGGCAACGACGCGACGGTGATCGTGCCGGGCCCGGGGCTCATGGACTACACGGTCGACGTCGGCGTCGTCCCGGTGGGGATCACTCGCTACACGTACTCCGACATGACGGGCCAGCAGCTGCGGCTCGCGACCGATCCGCGCGGCTGGTATCGGCGGCCCTTCGAGGGCTGCCCCGAGGGCTCCGCCGCGACGGTGTGGCGTGACCTGCGCTTCGAGGGCGACGCGCCGCCCGGGACGCTGTTCCGGTTCCGCGTGCGCACGGCGCCGACGCGCGCCGAGCTGGCGGCGGCGATGTGGATCCTCGTCGGCGAGGCGCCGCCCGGGACCTCGCCGCTCGACGTCGGCGCGGCGCTGACGGCGGCCGGCGTCGAGCATCAGCAGTGGATCGAGGTCGAGGTCCAGCTCGAGGCGATGCGCGCGAGCGCGACCGAGATCATCTCGCCGCGCCTCGAGAGCATGACCGTCACCCGCGAGTGCGGCCCGCTGCTGATGTAGCGAGCGCGCCCGGCCATCCCCGTCGTCGATCGGTCAGTCCAGGATCTCGTCGACGGGGCGCAGCAGCGGAGGCAGGTCGGTCTCGCCGAGGCGCTGGCGGAGGTTGACCTCGATCATGCGCGAGAGGCCGCGGAGCGGGAGGTCGTTCGGGTCGTGGCCGAACGGCATCTCGATCTCGTCGCCGACCACGTCGAGGCCGAAGAACGCGTACGCGACGATCGTGACGACGAAGGGCGTGTAGATGCCGACCGCATCGACGAGGCCGAAGGGCAGGGCGTAGCAGTAGACCGCCGTGATCCGGTGGATCAGCGTGGTGTACGAGAACGGGATCGGCGTCGCCTTGATGCGCTCCATGCCGCCCTGGATGTCGGTGAGCGAGTTCATCGAGGCCTCGAGCACCGGCAGGTGCATCGTGTGGATCCAGCCCTTCGCCCACGCCGCGTGGATTCGATTGGCGGTGCCCTGCGTGATCGCGAACGGGCGGTTGCTCTCACGCTGGAGCTGCTCGAGCTCGTCCGCCGGCAGGAAGGGCGCGAGCTCGCCGAGCTCGTCCTGGTCGCGCAGCGCCATCCGCAGCGCGTGGGTCCACGCGATCACGCGGTAGACGAGCTCCTTGCGGAGCGCCGCGAGCTCGGCGGGATCGATGGCCGACCCCTCGGGCTGCGGACCGATGATCGTGAGGATCTGCCGCGTGATCGAGCGCGTCGTGTTGACGGCCGCGCCCCAGAGCTTGCGGCCCTCCCACCAGCGGTCGTAGCTCGCGTTGTTGCGGAAGCCGAGGAAGATACCGAGCGCCACGCCGATCAGCGCGAACGGCTGCGGCGTCAGGTTCGGATGCCAGTCGTGCCGCTCCTCGAGGAACGTCACGCAGATCGCGACCGCGACGACGCCGGCGATGCGCCACTTGGTGCGTGGCAGCTCGCTGCCCTTGTACTTGAAGACGAGCCGCCACCACGAGACCTGAGAGGGGACCAGCATCGCTCAGAGCCCCATCTGCTTGGCGATGATCACCTTCATGATCTCGTTCGTGCCCGCGAAGATGCGCTGCACGCGCGCATCCATGTACGCCCGCGTGATCGGGTACTCGAGCATGTAGCCGTAGCCGCCGAAGAACTGCAGGCAGGTGTCGACGACGCGCTGGCTCATCTCGGTCTGCCAGAGCTTTGCCATCGAGCACTCCTTGACGAGGAACTTCCCGGCGACGTGATCTGCGACGACCTTGTCGAGGAAGGCGCGGCCGATCTCGACCTCGGTCGCGCACTCGACCAGCTTGAACTGCGTGTTCTGGAACTTGCTGATCGGCTTTCCGAACGCCTGCCGCTCCTTGCAGTAGGCGATCGTGTCGGCGAGCACCTGCTCGGCGACGGCCTGCGCGCCGATCGCGACGACGAGCCGCTCCTGCTGGAGCTTCTGCATCAGCATGACGAAGCCCGCGCCCTCCTCGCCGAGTCGGTTCGTCGCCGGGATCCGGCAGTCCTCGAAGTGCAGCTCGCTCGTGTCCTGCGAGGCCATGCCCATCTTCTTGAGGCGCTTGCCCTTCTGGAGACCGGGCGTGCCCGCCTCGACGACGAAGAGCGAGATCGATCGATGGGGATCGCCGGGCGCGTTCTCGGTCTTCGCGGCGACGATGCAGAGGTCGCAGAGGATGCCGTTCGAGATGAACGTCTTGCTGCCGTTGATCACATAGGAGTCGCCGTCGAGCCGCGCGGTGCTCGCGATCGCGGCGAGGTCGGAGCCGGTGCCGGGCTCGGTCATCGCGATCGCGGTGACGAGCTCGCCCGATGCGCAGCCGGGGAGCCACCGCTTCTTCTGCTCGTCGCTGCCGAACGCGTGCAGGTACGGCACGACGACGTCGGAGTGGAGCGCGACGGCGAAGCCCGACTCGTAGACCTTCGCCATCTCCTCCATCACGACGACGGAGTGCAGGAAGTCGCCGCCCGCGCCGCCGAGCTCGGGCTCGAGCCAGGGGCAGAGGAACCCGTCGGCGCCCGCCTTCCGCCACGCGTCGCGATCGACGATGCCCGCGTCACGCCAGCGTTCCTGGTGCGGCACCACGTCCTTCGCGAGGAACTTCTGGAAGGACTTACGGAAGAGCTCGTGCTCCTCGGAAAAGAGCGTGCGATCCACGGCGTGTTCCCTCCCGCCGATCAGCGGCGATTCAGCGCGCGGAGGATACCAGACCGCTGCGGATGCGGAGCGCGGCGTGGGCGACGTGCAGATCGGCGAGCGCCTGGATGAGGGAGACCTCGGCCTGGAAGAGATCGCGCTCGGCCTGGATCAGATCGAGCTGCGTGCCCGCGCCGGCGTCGAAGCGCACCCGCGCGTCCTCGACGGCGCGCGCGGTCGCGGTGACGGC